>CAZLUF010000053.1:0-8039 GCA_964562645.1 uncultured Candidatus Peribacteria bacterium | reverse complement strand
CGACCGTATGAAATTCTCGATAGGCCCATACACGCAAATGTTCAGGAAGTGTGGCCTGATACTTTTTAGGAAACTGATAGATGAGGATTTCTCCCGTACCGAGCGGTGGATCTATATCACTATCGGGTGGAAGCGCATCTTCGATGGCGAGGAGCTTATCTTCAACCTCGGTCCAACGAGCGAACATATACTGCCGCTCGGTCCCAACCGCATCGGTGTCTTCGAGCGGTGGATCAAAATACTGGGTACGATCTCCTTTAAGGAAGTGTACGCCCCCAAAACGATACCGCCAGCCAGCACCAATCAGTGAACTATTATCACTCCCCCCACTGCCACTTGGGCCCGGCAACGCACTGAGTTTGCCCACCAGATCTTTAAATTTCTGTTCCATATCACCGCTTTCTGGAACAGTCATCGATCTCAGTCGCTCACGAAACGCACCGGAGCCTACCGAGGGAAAACCAGGCTGCCAAATACGTAAAATTCCCTGCGCTCGAGCGGGAAAACTCTGCAGTGTATCGGATCCCAACAAAGCCTGTTCGTAACTTTGAGCCAGAATATTGAGGTGTAACCCCAAGTGACGTGGCTGCATTTCGGTACCTACTAACCGCTGCACTGTCTGCTGCACAATGGGGCAGCGGCCAAACTGCTTAATGTCCTGCTCTAGACAGAATTTTTCACTATCTTGGAGCGCTAGCGGAATATTCGCGCGCGAAATTGGCCCCTCATCTGGCTCATAGACTTCTGTAAGGTACTCATCTACTACCGGATCTGTTTTGGGGCTGTCGCCTTGTTTCAGTAGCTCTCGCTCAGTTTGGCTTTTAATGCGATCGTAGAGGGACTGCGCCTGTACCGAGGGCACAACGCCACCTGTGAGCAAGGTTGCTACCAAGAGACTAGCCGATACCTGACGAAGGCCGATACTCATTGATATTTAAAGAGACCACCCCGACTATCCCAAATGCGCGAAGGCACGCACGCGCTGGTTTCGGCAGCCAAGCTCATCACATTACGAATATCTAACGACGCACGCTCTAGACAGAGCAGTGCCACATCTAACGCACGTAAACGATCTGTCCCATTTAAGTAGGTGAGTGTGCGCTCTAGAGTGGGACGAGCGAGTTTGAGTTCTTGATCTATTTGGGGGACTTCTTTGTACCACTGATTGAGAACAGGCGGCATCAACACCATGTTTTCATTGTTACGGGGCGGCCAGGCAAACAGGGTGGTGGTGGCTGCCACTACCGATGCCTGACGAATGAGATCTTCGTAGAGATTAGCGCGATACGAACGCAGGGCACATTCGTAGGTTTCCAGGTAGCCCGAGGCGATTTCGGCCATATCTTCTTCGTAATATTCTTCACTAGAACTCCAGGGCTCAATTTCATCCGCAATCTGTGCCAAGGGCCCCGAGGCCTGCGTACGCGGACGATCA
Organism: uncultured Candidatus Peribacteria bacterium; assembly: GCA_964562645.1. Classification (GTDB taxonomy): domain Bacteria; phylum Patescibacteriota; class Gracilibacteria; order Peribacterales; family Peribacteraceae; genus CAZLUF01. The sequence continues at coordinate 6,604 of CAZLUF010000053.1, read as the reverse complement.
ATACACTCTACGCGCGCTTGCGACTGATCTGAGTGTGCATCCACTATTGCCGACAGATTCTGGTGATAGGTGCGTTGCCACCGCTGTACCGTACTATCGGCACTCGCATCGCCGGTATCAATGGGTGGAAACAGCTCTTCGTTCCAGTCGCATGGGCGTAAGCCATGACGTAAAAAAATGAGGGAGGCCTGGCAGCGCGAGGGTATCTGCCAGGCCAGTATGGCTACGATAGCCACACTTGCCATGAGCCAATGGCGACGAGAAAATTTACGCATTACATTGGGCTAGAAAGCACGGAATACGCGTGAGCTGCTCTAGGAGGGGCATAGCGTTATCGAGCGGGCGGAGGAAATCACCTTTAAATTGATACACGAAAATATCAAAACTGCCGCTGAACTGCAGGAGTGAACGATACGCGGCGTCGTACGCCACCGAGAGGCGTAGTACATCCATCTCGCGGAGGAGAAGATCTTGCTTGAGTGGCAAACATTCCGTATCAATAATCTGGTTACTAAGAGAATCAATATCGGTCTCGGCTGGATCGGTAAGTGACATAGTGGCGCGGTCATCACCTGGTTGCATGTTGGGGAAAATACAGGCCGAGAGCGGCACCATTTTTAAATCCTCACAACCATCGGTGGGCACAGTAATCGGATTTTTATCTGTCTTAGAAACTTTGGCACCATTGGTCGCCTTAATACCATTGCAAATCATCTGCAAACGGCACTGGAACGCCCGGTAGGCTTGCGTGCTAGCTGGTACTATGTACTGCGACGTGAGCACTTGCTTGGCTTCAAAAATACCCCGGCGCTCGGCCTGTAGCTCAGGCTTTGGCGACGCTTCATTCATGCCTTCCCACTCAGTCTGCACATCCACCTGAGTATCGGACCAAGTGGTATCTTTAAATCCGTCGGCCATGGAACGCCACTGGTTTGTGTTTACTTTAATCCAAGCATTTCCCTCCAAATCAAAACGGGCATTACCTGTAACTTCTTTTTCAGCCTTTTTGCGACCAAAGAGACTTTGCCGATAAATGCGCCACTGTTGCTCCATGCGCTGGTGCACTTGGTTCATGCAAGGATCACTATGAAAATCACCATCAGCTGCGCGTGCGGGTAACACACAGACTAAGAGCACAAGGCTGCCGGTAATAATGGCAATGAGGTGTTTCATGGGGCACTGGAGGTTCCGGAATCGAGCGGGAGTACCGGCGAGTATTTAAAGATGGGATAGATTTCGGTAGCAGGATTGGTAAATGGAATAGGTGTGCTATTGGTGGAGTAGTCACGCAGTTTGCCTTCGGGCGTAATAATTTTTTCGCGCGTTTCGGTTCGAAGTTGCTGCAATATGGGATCCATCTGGCCAGAAGATGCGCTCTGTGAAATCATCTGCCACCCCTTGGCTGGCGGGCGCTCCTCGCGGAACGAAGGTAAGCAAGCCGTTTCGGCAGGATCGCACGGACGATCATCGGTGGGTGCAATATAAAAATGTTCTTTGAGGAAAACAGCTGGCTGTGCCGTTACGCGCGTAAAGGTCTGAATCAATTCCGGCTCCACATACCAACAACGGTCCGTGGCCCAGTCGGCACACTCCATTGGTTCTGCATCATCTGGCTTTTCTAAGCTCCGCCAAAAGCGCCCGTACACTTCTGTCATTTGGTTGATGATCGCCTTGGCCTGCTCCAGCGACTGCTGCGCATCGGAAATGCCAAACTTAGGCTCATAGAGCTTGAGTACCGATGGTTTGGGGTCCGCGGTGACAATATCTGGCAATTGTCCAATGGCGGCATCGGAAAATTCGGGCACATCGGGCAGTTCTGGAAGTTTTAAATCAGCAGTATTTACATCGACCAGTGGGCCTGGTGGAGTAGGGAGCTGTAAATGCAGGCGCGTCACCGAGGGCACAGGCACGGTAATCGGATTCCGTTGAATGCGGAAATACGTTAGATCGATGATCATTTCGAAACTGCCTGGAGCCAGACAAATAATTGGCAAGCCCTGAGGGCTGGGTTGGCACGAGGGCACTCCGCCATTGAGTCCGGGTCGCGCTGGTAGCCAAGGATCGAGGAGCGAGTAAATTGGGGTCGTAAACGCATCCATTCGACACCACATCATGTTTGGACCTGTCGAAAATGCCTGCATGGCTTCTTGCAGTGTTTTTATATCTTCGATCAAATTCAGGTACACTTTTCGATCCTCACTCCACTCCCTGTACGCCTCCACATTCTGTTTGAGCCAATCGATAATCTCCAGCGCCGATCCCTCTTGTTTTTCAAGAATGGCATTATAGTATTTTGGCAATTGAACGCGCAAAAGTCGGTACTTTTCAATTTGATGTGCGTACTCCAAGAGCTTATCTTCGATCGTCTGCACTTCACTTGGCACTGTCAGATCAGCGGCTTTGCGGGCCACACCGTAATCATGCCAGCGCTGCGCCAAGGCCATGTACTCCTCGGGTGAGCCATCGGGCACCACTACCGGAACATCTACTGTTTTGAGCACAAATTCTTTTTCGAGAACCCGCCCAATTTCGCCCAGGAGCTCCTCACCAGCTTGGAGCTGAATTTCGAGTGTTTCAGGAGCCTGAGTGGGATCTAAGCTCGCCAGTGAATCAGGTGCTTTGAGTACCCACTCGGCAGGTAGGCGCAGGCGTACTGCCGGAGGCGACGAGAGCCGCAAGGCACGGTGTTGCAGTGCCTGCCACCACTGAATCATTGTGCGCTGCTGGCCACGCTCGTTACTCACCGTATCGTCAAAAGCGCGCTGTAATGCGCCCGTAGACATAATGATATCTTGGTTCACCTGCGTTGGTACTTTTTGCTTGGCAACATCTAAGTTTAAAAAAGCGCGTGGCAAAGATTTACCATAAATTTTATCGAACACTGGATCGGTTAGAAATGAGAGCCCGGCACCCAAATTGGGGTACCACAGATCTTTTTTAGGATCGAAGTTCGGCTTGCGTACCACGGCCGGCACATCTTCCGGAGGCACGGCTGGCTCTACCCCTTTTTTACCCATTTGCCCAATACGCAATTGATCAAACTTAATGTAGTCGGTTTCATTGTGTGCAAAATCAATGACACAGCGGTACGAGCGTCGTTCGGACACCACAAATTTTGGATCATATTCCCAGTAAAAGCCGTAGCAGCCAACATCCGAGAGAGTTTCGCCAAGTTTTTCAGGACCCTCGGTCATCACCATCGCCGTGCGATGCGTGTGAGCTAAATACTGCCGGAAAAAAGATTTGTAGCGATTATCCTGTGGTACCGCTGGTGGTGGGGGATGTGCCTCGGTACAGCCCACCCCTTCGCAACGACACTCGGCACCAGCGCACGCCTTACAGTTCGGTTCGTTTTGTTCTACCCACGTTTGAGCACATAGGTACTTTGTGCCCCAGAGATCACATTTTTTACCAATTTCGTTACCTTCGTCATCCAAAATAGGCACAATCACTTTGCAATCGGCATAGGTGTAGCCATTGAGCCAACCACAAAATTCTTGGCACTGCGGCGGCGTCATGGGGTCGGGTAATTTACCGTCGGCACGCCAGGGGCAAGGTGGATCTTCAAAGTATGGCGCCTCAAATATACGCGTTACGTAAGCCTGAGCACCATCATCCCACACAATACGCGTGAGTTCGTGCACGCCAGGTGGGCACACTGTCGCCAGCCCATTGGTAGAATCCGGAAACAGAAATCCATCATCGAGTACGCCCCCTTTTTCGATGCGCTTAGCCATGCCCGATTGGAAGTTTTCGAGCGGGCGCCCTTCGCGGCCGGGCACGCCTTCTACTTTCGAAATATATCCGGGTTCCCCCAGATCCTCGCCCACACTTGTACCATGCTCCCAACCTCCACACATGGCTTCGCCGAGAGCGGCAGGAATATCATTGTTCAACACTTTTTCGATATCACTAAATTTGGGCGGATGGAGATCGGGAATTTGATACGCCAACGCCGGAGTGGCAATGAGTGCCACAAACCCAAGAAGCCAATATGGACGAGATGTGTTTGGAATCTCAAGATTCTACCACAAAATCATGGGTCATGGGGCTCTGCCAGAGGCCAAAAACTCTGAGTGATATGGCATGAATTAAAAAATAGTATATAACTACAAATATTCTATTTTTATGCACCAAAAAAAATATAGTACAAGTTTAGAACTCTTGTCTTTACTACCCAAAAAGGTGTACAAACGTTCACGTCGCGGCAAACGCAGTGCGACATCCTCTTCTCCCATTTTCCCCCTCGAGACATGTTTTCCTATAACCGCGTCCAGTTGATCGGCTACCAAACTCAGCCACTCGCTCTCCGCCAAACACCTAACGGCAGCAGCGTGACTGACCTAAACATCGTAGTGCCCTACCAGTTTAAGGCCGAGAGCGGCCAGGTGGTGGAAGGCAAAAGCTTCCAAGTGGTAACTCTCTGGGGCCCCATGGCCGACATTGCTGGCAAATATGTAAAGCCGGGGAGTCAACTTTTTATTTCGGGTCGCTTACAAACCGATAGCTGGCAAGACGAGGCCACCAACGAAAAGCGCAGTAAAACCAAAGTGGTGGGTTTAGATATGATTATGCTCGATCCTAAAGATGGCCAGGGTAACGCCTTGCCGTCTGGCTCTGCTGTTACGCCCGGGCTCAACCGCGCCGATGTCATTGGTAACGTCACACGAGATCCTGAATTACGCACTACTACCGGTGGGCAACAGGTGCTTTCACTCGGCGTGGCCACCAACGAAAAATGGCGCGATAAAAGCAGTAACGAAGATCGTGAGCGCACCGAATTTCATAACGTGGTGGTGTGGGGCAAATTAGCCGAACAAGTAAATACGCATGTGCAAAAAGGCAAGCGCGTGTTTGTGTCTGGCCGTATCCAAACTCGCAGCTGGGAAACAACCGATGGTAAAAAGCGCACTACTACCGAAATTATTGCCGATACCGTCCAGGTACTTGGCACTAAGCATGCTGCCACGCTGGATAATATTTCCATGGAAGCCCGCGAATTTTCTGGTCGCACTAGTGCTCCTAGCGATTCCGGCAACGGCCCGAGCGCGCTGGAAGTCCCCGCTCTGAGTTACGCCTCAGAAATTAAGCCTGAGGATTTGCCGTTTTAGACTGATGTAAGGCACCAGACTGTTCGTACAGACGCATTTCTACGCCTGCGATCTGTGGCACGGCAGCCTGCACGGCACCAATGGCAGCTAAAACATCGCCGTACGTACCCTGCTCCACGTTTAGTAAAAAATTAGCATGCTTCTGACTGATTTCGATGCCGCCGAAACGCTGTCCGCGTAATCCGGCGGCCTCAATCAGCTGCCAAGCGGGCGTACCATCAGGCAAAGCCTTAAAGCAAGAACCAGCTGTTTTAAGATGCGGCTGGGTTTCGATACGTTTTTGAATGAGCCGTTCAATTTCGGTCAGAATCTCGGCAGCCGGACGCTGAGGGAACACGCACTGCACTTCCCATATCAGCGGGGGAATAGATCCGTTTGCCCGATCTTTAAAGTGACTTTCGCGGTATCGAAAATGGCATTCCTCCGGATACAACTCCTGCCACAAGCCAGATTCAAACACCGTAACACCACGTACGTAGCGATCAATCCAAATGCCTTTTGGCCCCTGGCCTGCATTGCCGAATACCGCTCCACCAATAGTCCCCGGAATCCCTGTGAGGGCCGAACCATCCATATGCTGATGCGCAAGCTCCTGGATGAGTGAGGCTAAAATTTTCCCTGCCCCAATTCGCCAACCATCGCCACGTTTTTCGACCGAATTATGCTGGATACGCACAACTAGTGCAGCAATTTCACCTTCGGCAAAAATGGTATTGGATCCACCACCCAATGGAATGAGGGGAATGTGCTTTTCGGCGGCGAATCGATAGGCCTCTTCGACATCACTGCGCGAGGTGAGTTCGGCATAGTAGCGAGCGCTACCACCAATGCGCATGGTAGTGCGACGGCCAATAGGCACTTGTTCCTGGATAATCACAACTAGGCAGAAACTGCAGCTAAGCGAGCGAGCGTCTCTTGACGGCCCAAGAGTGTGGCCACCTCCACGGCACCGGGACTGAACGGCAAACCTGTCAGAGCCGCACGCAGCGGCCACAGAAGCTGACCGAGCTTCCAGGGGCCTTTGGCGACTTCGGCCTTACAGAGAGCCAGTAAGTGCTCAGCATTCCACTCCGTTTCCGGTACGGAAGTAAGCAGGGTCGTCATGAGTTTTAAGACTGTAGGCAGAATTTCGTGGCTCACTTTTTGCTTTTCGTTCACGAGCAAATCTCGGTGAACTATTGGTCGCTCGTAGACGAATTTAAGCATATCGATGGCCTCAGGTAACAGCGTGACGCGATCTTGAATCAGGGCAATTTTCTTCATCAATTCCGGATCGTTGGCGGCTACTGGCAAAGCCGAAACCAGCAGGGGACGAATGCGATCAGTAAGCTCGGCAATTGGCACGCGGCGCACCCACTGCCCTTGCAGCCGGTCGTTGCGGTCAAACCCCAGGCTGGGCGCACGGGCCAGCGCCTCTGCCGTCACGCCCGAGGCAAACCAGCGCGCCATGACGTCAGGCGCAGCGGTGGCGCAGTAGCGCAGCGCCCCCAGCT
>CAZLUF010000052.1:0-8091 GCA_964562645.1 uncultured Candidatus Peribacteria bacterium | reverse complement strand
AGTGGGTGTTGGCGGCGGAGCGTTTTTGGTTCCTTTTGTCGCGACAAAAGGAACACCTAAAGTGGTATATCTTTCCTTCGATTTCTCTACAAATCTCGCTACAATCTAAGCGAATTCCTATTTTCCATGCTCGATAAAGCCTACGATCCACAGGCCAACGAAGATTCCATTTATGCCCTGTGGGAAAAAACCGGTGCGTTTACGGCCGATCCCCATTCTAAAAAGGAGTCTTTTAGCATCAGCATGCCACCACCCAATGCCACCGGTCAGCTGCACTTGGGTCATGCGGTTATGTTGGCGCTGGAGGATATCTTTTGCCGTTACCAACGCATGCAGGGTAAAGAGGTGCTGTGGGTACCAGGTACGGACCACGCGGCGATTGCGACTGAAAGTGTGGTGATCAAAAAGATCCAAAAAGAGGAGAAGATGAAGGATCCACGAGCGACCCTTGGTCGCGAGGAACTGCTCAAGCGCATTGCGGCTTTCGTCGATACCAGCCGCGGTACTATCCGTAGCCAAGTGCGTAAAATGGGTAGTAGCTGCGATTGGTCACGTGAGCGCTACACCATGGAACCTGCCCTCAACCGGTTAGTGAATGAGGTGTTCACCAACATGTATAAAGATGGCCTCATTTACCGTGGTCACCGGATTGTAAACTGGGATCCTAAACTCCAAACCACGGTTTCCGATGATGAGTTGGAATACAGCGAGCGCACGGAGCCGTTCTGGACGTTCCAGTATGGTCCATTCCAAATTGGCACCTCGCGTCCCGAAACAAAATTCGGTGATAAATACGTCGTGATGCACCCCGAAGACGAGCGGTACAGCCAGTACAAGCATGGCGATACGTTCACCGCTGAGTGGATCAATGGGCCAGTCACCGCCACCGTGATTAAAGATAAGGCAGTAGACCCAACCTTTGGTACGGGCGTGATGACTATTACGCCCTGGCACGATGCCATCGACTTTGAGATCGCCGAGCGCCACAAGTTAGATAAACAGCAAATCATTGGTTTCGATGGCAAATTGTTGCCAGCGGCTGGCGAATTCGCCGGTTTAACTATCGAAGATGCTCGTCCCAAAATTATCGAAAAACTTGCCGCTAAGGGTCTATTGGTTTCGACCAAAGAAGACTACATGCACAATGTAGCGTTGAGCCAACGCGGCAAGGGTGTTATCGAACCGCAGATCAAAGAGCAGTGGTTCATCGATGTGAATAAGCCAGTAGTGCACTGGCAGCGTCGCCAATTGAGCTTAAAACAGGTAATGCAGGAAGTGGTAAAAACCGGGGAGATTAAGATTATTCCCGATCGTTTCGAAAAGACGTACTTCCACTGGATCGATAACCTGCGCGATTGGTGTATTAGCCGTCAGATCTGGTGGGGTCACCGCGTACCCGTGTGGTACAAGCGCACGGCGCAGTCGGTCGATACACACGTGGGCATTACGCCACCGGCTGGCGAAGGCTGGGAGCAAGATAACGATACGCTCGATACCTGGTTTAGTTCGGCACTCTGGACGTGGAGCACGCTGGTGGATCCAAAATTGGCACTAGATCCCTCGCTCTCGCTCCAAGATTTACTGAAGCAAAGCCCCGATTTCCAAAAGTTCCACCCTACGAGTGTGCTCGAAACCGGGTACGACATCTTGTTCTTCTGGGTGGCGCGTATGATCCTCATGACTACCTACGCTACTGGCCAGGTACCGTTCGAAACCGTGTATCTGCACGGCCTTATCCGCACGCGCGATGGTCGTAAAATGAGTAAGAGCGACCCCGAAACTATGATCGATCCGCTCGATATTATCCCCAAGTACGGAGCCGATGCGCTGCGTCTTTCGATGATCGTCGGCCAAAGCCCGGGGAACGATTCACGTTTGTACGAAGAGAAGATCGCTGGGTACCGTAACTTTATCAATAAGCTCTGGAATGCCAGCCGCTTTATCCTCATGCAGTGCGAGGAGGCTAAAGAAGATCCTATGAGTGTCACAAATTTCGAAGCTCGTACCTTGGCAGATAAGGCCCTGATTCACGCCCTAGAAGTATTGGTGCGCGAGGTTTCAGTATCACTCAATGAGTACCGCCTAAGCGAAGCTGGCGAAAAGATGTATAGCTTTGTGTGGGACTACTTCTGCGATTGGTATTTGGAACTCAGTAAAGGCGAAGCGAATATCGGTGTATTAATCCACACACTCCGCACCGTGCTTAAATTACTGCACCCATACTGTCCATTTGTCACCGAGACTATTTGGAGCCATGTAAAGCCTAAGGCAGAGGGTCTACTAATGCAGCAGCCTTGGCCGGTAGTAAACGCCGCCGATGATTACGAGGCTTCGTACGCCGATCTCAACCGTGTGATCGAAGTAATTACTGCCATTCGTAAACTCCGTACCGATCAATCGGTGGAACCAAAGAAAGAAGTGCAGGTCTCTATCGTTTCACCAAAGTTTGCTCAGCTTTTGCAAGAGCAGCAGAGCCATATCACGCGTATGGCAAAAGTTCAAAATTTAACATTTGTATCTGCAGCTCCAGTAGGGGATTACGCCGCCGCATTCTTGCAGGATATCGAAGTGCACTTGTCACTAGAAGGTCTGATTGATAAAGAGAAAGAAAAGACGCAGCTTACCGCTGAACAAGCCAAGCTTTCGCAATATGTTTCTACTCTCGAAAAGAAGCTCAGCGACGAAAAGTTTACTGCCAGGGCCCCAGCTCCATTAGTAGAAAGTGAGAAGAAGAAATTGCAGGAGGCTCAGGAGAAGCTGAAGAAGATTGTAGAGAGGTTGGGGAAGTTGTAGGAATCTGCTTTTAGTCGTTACTTTTGTCGGGCAACAAAAGTAACCAAAAGTGTTCCTAAAGGAATTGCGTCCCAAGTCTCTCGCACTGCGCATTCGCTTGCGCTTGAGAGCTTGGTCCTGGGAACCTGCGCACCAATACCTTACCGTCGAGTAGCATCCCTCGGCTACGCTCGGGATGACATGCCGTGGTGAGCGTAGTCGAACCACACCCCCTCCGCTTTCGCCCCGCTTTAGCGGGGCTACGGACAAGCGTGGCGCGCAAACTTCCCGCTCTGTGCCACTTTCAACCTACCTGCTTATTCACATACTTCTTACTTCAGGGGAGGCGTCCCAAAAACCACCGGCGGGGGTGGGATTGTCCCGCCGCAGCGGGACGGGTGGGCGCGTTGGTTTTTGGTGAGCTTCTTTGGTTACTTTCTTGTCTGGCTGACAAGAAAGTGACAACTACCTCTACTTTAGTATCTATAAAGTCACAATGAGTCCTCTTACTCCGCATCAACTATCGACCAGCCCATATCCATCACCGTACCGGTTTTTACACAAAGGGCGCTGCCTCTGGTAATGCTACTACGGCCAAAGCGCTGATGTAGCGCATCCAGGCTCTGCTGTAGAGAATCGTCGTGTGTGCGCCTGGCAAGATCTTCAAATAGACTAGGCTGATCGGATAGTGCTGGTACCAAGTGCCAGAGAGCTAGGCCTACTTGGGTATAGCGCTTACGAGGGGAGTAGGCCTCGTTAAATAGGCTCCGTACTATGGGCTGCAGATCTTGCTCGGTACTGAGTGGTCGGCTTAGGCTTCTATTAGCGCTATCGCCACTTTGGTACGAGTCATCTCGGAGCCAAAGACTCACGCCCAAGCAGCAGAGCCCTTTACGTCGCATTTTGAGGATCGTGTATTCCAAGTGTCGTAGAGTGTGTGCCCACAGGACTTCTTGCTTACGTTCGGGCCGGAAGCTCCGGGCGCGCGAGATCGATTTAGGCTGCTCTTTTTCGGTGGCAACGGGATACACAGATTTACCCTGCAGCTCCTGCTGGAGCTCCAGACCCGATTTTCCAAACAGCACTTTTATGCGCTCAATTGGCGCGTTGGTAAAATCCCAGGCGGTGCGCCAGCCGTGCGAATCGGTATGCACGGTGCGCTTACGACCAATACCAGGTATCGCCGCGGCCGGGCGATCGCGCAGAAAAGATTCGACACTAATGCCCTTGGTACCAACCCAGGCTTCTTTACCAAGTACCGTTACACCACCCGGCTTACGGTACTCACTGGCCATTTTAGCCAGAGTTTTGGTAGGCCCAATGCCAACCGAGGTCGAAATGGCAGTGTGCTTAAAAACACGCGCTCGGGTTTCTTCGGCCCAGGCAGTGCAGTCGTTTGGCCTGCCACCCACCATGGTACTGAGGTCTAAAAACCATTCGTCGATCGACATTTGTTCTATGGCAGGGCACAGGCCCTGCAAAATCAATTCGATCTGCTCCGAGGCTAGGCCCGTCTCGCGGAAGTCGGTAGGCATTTCGATAGCTCCTGGTACCAGGGCACGGGCCTCGGTTAAACGCATGCCAGTTTTTACACCGAACTTCTTGGCTTCGTAACTGGCCGCGATAACGGCGCTGCCGCCCATGCCCAGTGCAAGCACGGGCTTACCGCGCAAGTGTGGGTGCTTACGGACTAATACCGAGGCAAAGAAGGAATCGGCATCGATGTGGGCGAAAAGAGACACAGAAAAATGTACAAATAGATCCAAAATAGATAAATCCTTAGATCGCTGTCACCCTGAGTGTCGCACTTTGGTACATCCCTCGACTACGCTCGGGATGACATGTCGTGGTGAGCGTAGTCGAACCATGACACACTAATATTTCCGCATAATTGCCCGTACCACTCCCGCCACTTGCAACTCATTCATAGCATGCAGGTCGGGATAGGCGGGGTTTTCGGCGCGCAGGAAATACTTGCCTTGTTCCTTTACTAAGCGTTTGAGGGTGTATTCGCCATCGAGCACGCCGACAACAATATCGCCAGCACGAGGTTCTTTACCACGTTCGGCCATCACTAAATCACCTTCGTTAATACCAGCCCCCATCATACTGTCGCCTTTTACACGGAGGAGGAAGGTAGCCTTAGCATCGCGTACCAGGTAATCCTCTAAGGTAATACGTTCTTCGGCTTGCTCTTCGACCGGAGCGGCAAAACCAGCGGGAATCGGTCCAAAGAGGGGGAGCGAGAGAGCGGCAAATGGAGCCTGCGCTTCGCTTTCGCTGCGTTCTAAGATTTTAATGCGACCTTTGGGATCTTTCTCCAAGTGCTTGGCAGCCGTGAGGGCATTGATCACTTTGGCGATGGCGTTTTTGCTCTTTACGCCAAAGGCTATGGCCAAATCGGCCAGCGAAGGTGAATAACCACGTTTACTTTGGAACTCGCGAATGTAATTGAGTACCGTACGTTGGTGGGGGGTGAGCATGTCCATAGGGGCTTGACTGGGAACGATCGTTCACCACCCTACGGTGTACGAATGTACACTGTCAAGAGCTGGGTGTACATTTGGTACTGAAAACGGTGGACAAACGGACACCAAAAATTTGTGGTGATATATTTTGTCGTGCTTCATTCATAAATATGTATATCAAAATTGTCTTTATGTATAACTAACTAGTTTTTTTTAAGTGATGGCATCAAGGTCTGGGTGTTTTTTGAGTTCAATATACGTAATGGTCCACACAGCGTGCTTAAAGGCATCGATGTATCCAAAGAAGTAACTGGCTACCGCAATAAGACCTAAGCCAACTACGCTGGCAATACTGTAGCTCACTGCAATAGAAAGGAAGGTGGTGAGCAAAATGGCAAGGCCAATGACAATGCCGGGAATGACAATGACCAAAGCGGCATTAATGAGAATTCGAATCGAGATAATGAGCAGTAGAATGTATAGGAACATGATGCGGCTCATGTAACTCAAGATGAGTTTTAAGCTAATACCAAGAGCCTCAAATACGCCTACTTTATTTACCACTACAGCTTCTTCGGCAAATACGAAAATGAATTTGAGGAGCAAGCTAAAGATCCAAAGACCAGTGAGGATCATAATGATTGCTACCCGAATATCGCCATCGATATAACGAATGACCATGGAAATGGCGGTAATAAGGTTACTGAAGCTCCCGAGAACGATGAACTCGTGGATCGTAAAGAGGGCGAAAAAATTGTAGAGCGCTAAGATGAACCCACCCTCCACTTTCTGCTTGTTGTAGGCCTTAGCCGAGAGCCCAATTAAGGCGCCGCGAGCCAGGTGAGGAAAGAAGACCTCTACTAATACTAGTAAGCTAAAGAAGATAATAAAGCTCCAAAAGAACCACGGCGGTGTATTGTTATAAATAGCAATTTCCACATCAAAAAACCCACCACCACCATGTCCGCTCATGAGGCCATAGGCAAAATACACCTGGTACCCAATAAGTTTTAAGCTGAGTAGCAGGCTAAAAAATGACGAGGCGTAACTCCAGTGGCGCAGCTGACGCTCGCTACGCACAATTGCCCAGGCCTCGGCGATAATCTCGCGTGGACTCATGGAGTGGGGGAAGAGCTGGCTCCGGTAGGAGCAGGCGGAGGATCGAGCAGAAGTTGGAACGGTAGGAAGATGTAATCTTGCCCCAAGATAATGGTGAACTGCCCGAGTTTTTCGGCAGGTAGAGTAGGATCTACTTGTGCTACTGGTAGGCGAAGGAGTGCGCCAAGTTCGGCGGCTAGGTCTTTGTCGGCTTCGTTGCGCCAGAGCAGCATGCTCTTCTCGCGCTTGCCGGCCGGATCCTTGCGGTCTTCGCTTAGGTTTTCGATGGTATCAACGCGGAATCCAAAGCGGATAAGCTCAGCAGCTGCCACTCGAGCCAAGCCGGTTTTATCACTCGCATTGAGTACGGCAAATTGGGGGCGAGCCAAATAGAGATTGCGCTTGCGGGTAATCATGCGCATGAGTGTTTCGAGCTGTAGCCAGTTGCCGTTTGGTTGGGTAATGGCGTAGGGGAGCAATACAGAAGCTCCGCCAAAATCGGCCATGGGTGGGTTGTAGAGCAGTCCACCCGGCTGAGGTAACCCACCTTCGTAAGCGGCGACGTTGCTCAAAGAAATATTGATCATGTGTTCGCGGTCCAAGTTTTTGCCAAGGGCACCCAGACCAATGAGCTCGCGGGCGTTCATGGTGGTCTCAATATGATCGGTGAGAATCTTCATCAGTGAGGCCAGTTTGCCGGGGCTGCCCATAACACCTTCGGTTTTGGCTTTATCGGCCAGAGCCTGCAATAAAATCTGCTGCCGAGCGGAGCGGCTAAAGTCGCTCGTGCTGTGGCGGCTGCGAGCGTACTTAAGAGCGGTTTCACCATCGATATGCTGAGGGCCGGCTTCAAGCTGGAAGATCTCGTAGCCGTAGTTAGCGCCAGGATACTCAGGATCGTAAATGGCCTCGGGTACATTGATATCTATACCGCCCAGGGCATCAACCGTATCGGTAAAGGCGGTAAAATCTACTTTAATGACATGGTGGATCTGGAGACCCAGTTGGATACCAAGTTCATCAGCCAGCTCACGCATGGCAAGCTGCGAAGCCTGTTCCAGGCTAGGTTTTGGGTCGAGCGTACGACGGAGATAGTATTTATAATTACGGTACATTTCATTCACACGACCTGTACCCATGTGGCGGGTTTTTACCAAGTAGAGATCGCGTGGTAGCGAAAGCATAGAAATACTCTTGCTGTGTTTGTTATCTACGCTTACGACCATTAAGGAATCGGTGAGGTCTACGCCGTCGTGGTTTTTATCGCCCACACCCAGTAGTAAAAAGTTCGTCTGACCAAACGGATCTTCTGGTAATTCGCTGCCAGCTACCGAAAAGAACATTTGCGGCGATAGAATTTTTAGGCTGACTAAAGCCTTCACTGTCCCGGCAAAAATTAGTAGTACTAACAGTACACCAATTAGTCCTACCAAGATGCGCTTGAGCCATACGCGCAGTATGGCCATATGGGCTTCGTGTGCGCGGTGGGCCTTCCAGCGTTGGTAGTACCCTACTACGATACGCAGCCCAGCCGAGGCAATGGGTAGAATTTGCTTGCTAGTCTTAATAACACGCGATGGTTGATCGCTACTGAGGCGGCGAGTTTTGAAAGTCATTCCCGTTGATTGTACAAAAATAGTGAACGATGGAAAGGGTCTTGAGACGACAGAAATTGTGGAAAGTCAAAAATGTGTTTTGGGTACAGTTAATCACAAAAAGTAGTATTACCGTTAAGCGGATTAGGTTAGGAGAT
>CAZLUF010000051.1:6705-8103 GCA_964562645.1 uncultured Candidatus Peribacteria bacterium | reverse complement strand
ATGACCAACCATCGCGGCGTAGTGCCCCAGAGGGCACGAAGCCGGATGGTGCCGAAGGAGGGAGTCGAACCCTCACACCTTGCGGTACACGATTTTGAGTCGTGCGCGTCTACCATTCCGCCACTTCGGCTGTGTTGTAAATTATGCGAAAAGCCACCTTGGCTCAGGCGCTAGTGTAGCGGGTTTTTAGCTGGAGAAAAGCAGACTCGAATTTCATTCAGTATATTGGCTTACTTAGGCTATACTCCGGGCATGAACACTCTCATTATCACTGCTCACCCCTCTACCAAGGGTTTTACCCATAAAATCGCCACCGCTTACCGCGAGGTAAAAGAGGGTGCCGGTCACGAAGTGCACACGCTCGATCTATATAATCCGGGTAGTACGTGCGATTTTCTGCGGTACGAAACCCGAGAGGATCAAGAAGAACGCAAAAAGAAGCAGACAGAAATTCAAAAATTGATCAAACTTGCTGACGAAATAGTGCTCGTATTCCCCACCTGGTGGTACGAGGCACCAGCTATCCTCAAAAACATGATCGACTCACAATTTACCGGTGGCTTTGCCTTTAACTATTCTAGTAAAGGAATTACCGGTTTACTGATCAATAAGACGTACAAGATCTTTACTACCTCAGCTGCTCCGGCTTGGGTCTATAAACTCCGCATGATGCCTCACTGTGTTTCGCTTAAGTACAGTATGAAGAGCTGCGGCGTAAAATTAGTTGAAAACACCATCTTTGGCGGTCGCAATGGCGACAATGCAGCCCAGGAGGCTAAATGGCTCGAGCGCGTTCGCGCCAGCGCCAAGGCGTAAATCCCCTACTACAATGACCTATTCTACGTTCACCTTCGACCGTTACGCCTGGGATCCCGATACGCGGACCATTCGTTTAACCTACAGCCTAGATAATGATGTGCGGTTCACCGAGGTGATCACACTGCCCCCAACACCACTCGTACGCGGCAATGGCAATATCGCCACGTTAAATAAAGCCCTCTTTGCCCTGCATCTCATTGGTGGCATCAGTTACTACAAAACCTTCTGCCCCCGCGATATCGTCATTCGCTCCGGTGAACTCAATTTGGCTGATCGCACATTCTGGCAAACTGTGTACCAAAACGGTCTGGGTGAATTCTTCTTCCGAAATAAGATCGACTTTCGCGGTCTCATTAACTTTCCGTTCGAAACCCCCGGTGCCAAAAAACCTAAGCCAGTGACTGCCCCAGTACAGGGCCAAGAGGTGGCTCCAACCGTAGCTGCCACGCCGATTGCCCCCAAGCGCGAAGGCAAGCCCGTGTGCTTGGTACCCATTGGCGGCGGTAAGGATTCCATGGTTGCAATCGAGAAGCTCAAAGCCAATGGCTTTAAGCCAATTCTCTTCCGACTAGGGAGCCA
>CAZLUF010000051.1:4823-6695 GCA_964562645.1 uncultured Candidatus Peribacteria bacterium | reverse complement strand
TGCCACACTGAGTGATTGCCCCATGATCACCGTAAAGCGCCAACTCGCCCCCGAACTCTTTGCTCTCAATACCAAAGGTGCCTTAAACGGCCACGTACCGATTACGGCATTCATGCACTGCCTTACGCTGGTGTTGGCCGAACTCTATGGCTTTGATGCCGTAGTGTTTAGCGATGAACGCAGTGCCAACATTGGCTCAGTGGAGTACATGGGGCTGCACATTAACCACCAATGGAGTAAGAGCTTGGAATTTGAACGCCTGTTCCAGGCGTATGCCAAACACAGTGTTGGATCTTTTGTTGAAATGTTCAGCTTACTACGGCCATGGAGTGAATTGCGTATTACCAAAGAATTCTGCAGTCTTAAGCCATATGTAGGTGTAGCCACTAGCTGCAATAAAAACTGGAAGATCAGCGAAAAGCTCGATCACAATACGTCGCGCTGGTGTGGCAATTGCCCAAAATGTGCCTTTGTCTTTGCCATGATGAGCGCCTATACCGATCGCAAGACGCTTACTAAGATTTTTGGAAAAGACCTCTACGCCGACGATAAACTCATTCCCCTCTTTAAAGAATTGCTGGGGATGGAGAACATCAAGCCATTTGAGTGTGTAGGCACGCCAGAAGAAACGGCCGCCGCCATGTACCTAGCCCTACAACGTGGCGATGCCAACGACACCCCGGTGATGCAAATGTTTAAAATTGAACATCTCCCAAAACTCAAGAATATCGAAAAGCTTGTACAAGATTCACTTAGTTCCTCTGCCGAGCACGCCATTCCGGCTGCCTTCCAGGCCTGCGTTCTGTAGCCATGCAACTCAGTGACCTCAACGGCCAAAAGATCTGTATTCTAGGATTTGGCAAAGAGGGCCAAGCGACTCTGGCTGCCTGCAGCACACTTGCTTCACCTGCCAGTATTACTATTGCCGATAGCCAGGCCATTACCGCTCCCGTTCAGCAAAAAACAATAACCGGGGCTGATTATTTGGAGCAGGTGGATAAACATCAGTTCGATGTAATCATTAAATCACCTGGAATTCCACCACATCCACTCATTGAGCAGTGGCGTAAGGCAGGCAAACTTACCAGTGGCACGGCCCTGTTTTTTGCCGCAGGTAAAGCCGTTGGGGCCAAACTCATTGGTGTCACCGGTTCTAAGGGTAAAAGTACTACTTCGTCACTCATCTATACCATTCTTACAGCAGCCAAAGTACCGGTTACACTTGTCGGTAACATCGGCAAACCCATGCTGGAGTACTCAGACAAGCTTGATCCAAGTATGACCTTTGTAGCCGAGCTCAGCAGTTACCAGTTGCTGGATTTGGAACAGAGCCCAGATATCGCCGTGATTACCAGCTTTTTCCCGGAGCATCTAGATTACCACGGCTCACTCCAAAACTACTTTGAGGCTAAATCTCACATTGCGCGCTACCAAAGTACCGAGAACACCGTGATCTTCGCTGGAGATCAGCCCGAAGTGGTACGCATGGCCAGCCTCAGCCCCGGTCGTAAAATCGCGCGTACCGCTGCCGATAGCCCTATCAAACTTTCTGAACTTAAGCTGATTGGTGCCCATAACCTCAGCAATGTGGCCTTGGCTACCGGAGTCGCAAATGTACTTGGTATTGAACCTGCTACGTACTTGGCAGCCCTCCGGAACTTTACTGGCCTCCCGCATCGTTTGCAGTCGCTGGGTGTGCACCATGGTATCCAGTGGATCGACGATGCCATTTCCACGACTCCCGATTCCACAATCGCCGCGTTAGATGCTCTAGGCGACCGAGTAGCCACTATTATTCTCGGAGGCCAAGATCGTGGTGTGCCTTATGAACACCTGGGCACGCGGATTGCCGCCTCTAAAATTAAAACAGTG
>CAZLUF010000051.1:0-4813 GCA_964562645.1 uncultured Candidatus Peribacteria bacterium | reverse complement strand
TTCCTGGCAGCGGCCCTCGAATTCGGCAAGCCATAGGTGATGCAAAAGCCGATGTCTGCTTCCACGAAGTCGATACCATGCAGGCTGCAGTAGAAAAAGCCAAAAAAAGCACCATGGAAGGTAAAATTTGTCTCCTGTCTACAGCCTCGCCGAGTTACGGTATGTTTAAAAACTTCGAAGAAAAAGGTGACGAGTTCGCTCGCTACATCCGTAATAACTAACCGTAATTACTTGGCTGCCGTAGCTCCATTACCCACTTTCACCTTAGCTGGCTGGAGTGTTTTGCCATGGAGCGCGTAGCCGTTTTCAAACACCTCCAACACTACACCTTCGGGGCCATCGCCCACTGTGAGCACTTCGCACTGTGCCGTATCGGCTACCGTACCTAATACTTCGAGCTTACGCAGACCTACATCGGCCAAGGCCGACACGAGCGACTGCTCGGTCGCGAGCATCCCCTTTACCCACTCGTGGCTCGCAAGCTCAGTAGGCAAATGAGCAGCTGCGCGCTGAAAGTTCTCAAGAATTGGTAGGAGTTTTTTGAGCAAGCCCTCGGTAGCAAACTTGCCCAGCTCCTCTTGATCTTTCTTCATGCGGGCTTTGGCATTCTGCAAATCGGCCTGCGCTCGCGCGGCCAAGTCTGTTAATTTTTGAACTTGTGCCTGCAAATCAGTCACCTGCTGCTGCAGAGCAACTTCGGTGGCACTCGGTGGTGGAGGTGGCGTAGAACCAGTAGTTGTTTCTTCGGTCATATGATTAATACACTAAGTCCTGAGCAGGATAATAACCATCGATGGTTAAGGCCACAAAAAAGGCGGCCAATAACCACATGATGGTATAGAGCGTCACTTGCCAAGCACGTTTGGGCTTCTTTTGAATCAAGAGAAACACCGGATAACTAAACATCCAAGTGGGCAGAATGGCTACTGCCATCAATAACCAGGCTACGCCTGGGTAAGAAGTATGTGGACTGAGCTTGGCAAACAGGAAGAAACTAAGCAGTAACCAAACGTACACACCTGCCGCCTGAACAAAGCCGACTATTAGAGCCGGAACATTTTGAAGTTTCATGCTCACATTGTAGGGGGCTAAGCCAAATCCGCCAACGAAAATTTAAGACTCAGTGGACTTGAGTGCTTGTTCCACTAAGCGAAGAACCTGGCTTGCCGCCCTTGTGGCCGCATCTCCATCATCAGTGATTTCCGGGTCCTCATCTTTGGCAACTTGTATCACCTCGCTTGCTGAAACAGCGATAGGTGTACCAGCTAATAATTTTTGAACCGCAACGCGAATTGCAGCCGCTATGTAACCATCAGCTGCATGGAGCAGATCTGGATTTCCCACTCCATTATTTTCGTCCTCTAACTGGTTTAATGCAGCAGAAACTGTTTCTTGTAATGCATCTGGTACAACTATTCCTTCGGGAGCTCCTGTTTGGGACATAGAACAAGGGGAAGAAAATCATTAACCAATACTGCGCCGGATCACTCCGGCCTGCACGACATCGTGCTGCATTTCTTCGGCGGCAACTTCGCCTGCGCGCCAACGCTGGAAAATAGTGGACGTTAAATTGCGATGAATGAGATGGTGTGGCTTTTCGGGACCGAGCTTGAGGCCTAGGATTTTTTCAATCAAATGCACATCTTCTTGAATACCGGCAAACGCCGTATCTTGAGTGGCCAATTCGGCCAGATTTTCGCGGTTTAAGTACTTACCCGCGTGCTGCAGATCGGCATTAAGTGCTGGGTAGTAGGTTTGCAGGAGCGACAAGTGACCCTGTTTTTCAATAGCCTTAAGACCGCGGCCCATCGTAATGAATTCGGGCGGGACACCAAGCGAATAGAGTGCCGCCGTAAACCCAATCGCCCGCGGTAGCTGCACTTTGCCAATACCACGGCTGTAGCCAAAGAGCCCAATATGCTGCAGGCGCTCGCGGCGGGGAGGTACAAATTTAGCCAACTGATTGATCACTGGTGCAATTTGTTCGATGGCAGGCTGCCACAACGACGAAAACTCGTTAGAGATGCCAATCAGCGCCGCCTTATCAGCATCGGAAATCTGCACAGCCTGTAAGCGGGGGGCAGCTTGTTTAATAAGCGTGGTCGCCTGTGCCACCTCTGCGCGATCGTAGTCATAACGGAAGCCCGACTGAATGTAGTAGGTACGTACTCCTGCGGACTGCTGGAAAAAGGTCTCGAGATACTGCGGGTTTACACTCCCTCTAAACGGCAAACTCCCTGTACCGATGATCGGATGGATCTGCACCTTCATTTCCGTACCAATTTTACGAATGGTACTAAGGGCAATTTTTAAGGCCAATACCGCGGGCACTAAGCCAGCATTGAGGGCTGGATCAGAGCGAGCTAAAAACACGCGTAGGCCACGCTCAGAGAGATCAACTTTCTCTTTTACCAATGAATCCCAATATGGACCAACAATGTTTTCGATCGTGAGTAACGATGGCACATCTTCGATGAGCGGTGTCACTGCCAAGCGGCTGAGGAGCGGCGCATCTACTGCTCCATCGTCACGGAAGATCCGGCGGTGGTATTCGGCAATATCTAAAAACAACTTACGAACCGCCATGGGCTGATCGGCCCGGGTAGTAAGCGGCAAAAACATCTCGGTCACCGGTGGCTGTGGCAATTGCAGCTCGCGACTCAGGTCACTTAGGCTCAACACGTTCATAAACGCCCGCGCCATACGGTGTCGGCTGCGACCATCGTCGTAGGCAGGAATACGATAGGTAAAGTGCAAATTTTGACCCAACGGACGCTTTTCGAAAAAACTTGCCGCTCGGGCGTAGAGCTTTTCGCCCACACCTTCGTCTACGTGCTTCCCTTCCCAATCCCACATGTATTCATCAATGGGCAAATGTTCAAAGAGCATTAGTAGCTCCTCTAGTTCGTCTTGCACCGGTATAAAGGCTTGATCCCGCCACCACGGCGCCCCCGCGTTATCGGGGTGCTGCGTTGCCATGGTGATTGGCGGCCAGACCATGTGGTAAGCCTAACCGAAATTGAACCGAATACCAAGAATCAATAATTGACCTGTATTTCTGGCTATCCATTAAGAAATGTTAATGACCGCAAGCCTAAAAATCGATATACTAGTACTATCTATGGAGCATTCTTCGGGCAACAGCCACTCACGCACTTTACACATCCACGGCATGACCTGCCGTAGCTGTGCACTCTTGGTTCAAGAAACTCTCTTGGCCCTACCCGGAGTATACGAAGTGCAAGCGAACGTCAGTAAGCACTTGCTGACGCTGCGCACCGAAACACCAGACCGCCCCACGCTTGAAGAACTGAATGATGCTCTGAGTGATACGCATTTTTCTGTATCGCTCGAAGCCCCCGCTGCATCCAAAAAACAACCAAAGCACTCCACCGCCAACTCTAGTACTGCCAACTCTTTGGAGCACTCGCTTTCGGCTATGCCACATTGGCTCGAAATCGTGTACGCCACGCTTGCCGTGGTTCTGGGCTGGTTTATCTTAAAACAACTAGGCTTTGCTGCGCCCAGCCCCACCAGTGGTGGCGCGGTGGCTCTAGGTGCCGTATTTGTAATGGGCTTGGTAGCAGCCTGCAGCAGTTGCTTAGCGCTAGTAGGCGGCTTGCTCCTTTCGGTATCTGCCAAATGGACCTCGCTACACCCTCATGCTTCTGGCTGGGAAAAATTTAAGCCCATGCTGGCCTTTAATGCCGGGCGTTTAGCCGGGTATTTTTTCCTAGGTGGAATAGTGGGCCTAATTGGTAAAGCTATTGGCTTAAGCACCGGCCTGACGGGCATGTTTACCCTCATTGCCGCTGTGACCATGATTGTGATTGGCTTAAATATTCTGCATGTTCTACCCAAGCGGTACTGCTCAATCCCCTTGCCCAAGGCTATGTGGGACCGTATTGCCACCCTCAGTAAGACCAAAAGTACGTCTGGCGCCATAGTTCTCGGGGCACTTACCTTCTTTTTGCCCTGTGGCTTTACGCAGTCGACTCAGTTACTCGCCCTCAGTAGTGGCTCGTTTACAAAAGGCGCCCTCATTATGTTAGCTTTTGCCTTAGGCACACTCCCTACCCTACTTGGTATTAGTGCTCTTAGTTCGTACTTGCACGGCAAAGCCGCCCGCTTCTTTTTGATTTTTTCGGGTGTAGCCATCTTGGTATTGGGCTTCCAGAATTTACAGAGTGGCTTGGTGCTCACAGGTTGGCATATCCCTAGTTTTGGAAACCGCGCTGTTGTCGAAAATGACCCCTATGTGTCTATTGCTCCCGATGGTCGCCAGGTAATCACGCTCTACGTAGCCGACGAAGGCTACACGCCAAATTCCTTCACTATCTCGCCTGGTCGTGAAACCTGGGTGTATGCCATTGCCCAAAAACCACTCACCAATTGTGCCACGTTCATTCAGGCGCCAGCATTTCAGATCGCTTCACAGGTCAATGTGGGCGGCAATTGGCTGGGACCCATCGAAAACCCCACTCAGGACTTCTTAATCACTTGCTCCATGGGCATGCTCAAAGCCGATGTCCATGTGAAAAAGTCGTAGTGCTGCATGTTCTACCGCTAGTGAACTTGCGCAATAACAAAAGCATATTTGCCAATCACTACACTTTACAGACCAATGCATGTGTATTGCTGGCAGAAAGCAGTAATGTGTACTCATGGAAAGAAATCGACTGCAAACCCCTCTACCGATTGACGAAGCGATTGATGCTCTACGGAAAATCCCAGACCAAAATCCTCACGTCACCGCATTTTTACAGGCAAGCACGAGTAGCGTACGAGATGAGTTTTTTCGGTTGATGGGTAT
>CAZLUF010000050.1:0-8218 GCA_964562645.1 uncultured Candidatus Peribacteria bacterium | reverse complement strand
ACCGTCACTACAAAGGCATGGAACGGCAAGAGTCCGATCAGTGCAAGTACGAGGCGTTCACGAGTCCACTGCATAAACCAAGAATAGTCCTGGAATAAGAGAGGACAAGAGAATATTTAGAGCATCAATCGAGCCTCTTCGGCGCGGAAGACTTCGCCCTGAGCCAATACCGACTCCACGGCATCCACACACTTGGCACTGACATTGGTGCCATAGAGCTTGGGCAGACTCCGTAGGAACGGATGATCCCAGGCATAGGTAATGATGTTTTTGATCATGGTGCTATCTACCGGCGGAGCAATGAGATTGCCACCATTGATGATCGACTCGCTGCGATCGGAACCAAAGCGCAATGTGACACACGGCACACCCATGGCATTCATCTCTTCCTGCATGGAGCCGGAGTCGGTGGCGCACACCGAGGCTTTGCTCATAGCTGCTACCACATCCACATACTCAGCCCAAACCGGTGAATAAATGAAGTTAGGATACTGCTGTACTAATGATTCTACTTCGGACTTAAGACCAAAGCGCTCAAATGCCTTTTCGGTTTGATGGAGCGAAATAAGGAGCACACCGCGACCTTCTTGGATCAGCTCTTTCATAGCACCATAGATGGCCCGAAAGCGCGATTCGGATAAGCAGTTCTCGCGACGATGCACACAGAACCGCACAAAATTCCCCTGAGCTAAGCGTGGGTATTTCTGAAAAATACTGCTCTGCTGTGCTCGATCAAGTGCCTCTTTGACCGCATCGGTCACAGAATTCCCCACCACGAACACACGATCAGCAGGAAAACCTTCCTGCTCCAAAAAATATCGATCCAACTCAACTGGAGCCAAGTGAATACCTGTGCCTGCTTCGGCCGCTCGCGTATTGAACTGCTCAGGATACGGTTCCAAGCTCCCCCGCTCCCAGTTATTCTGATCCTGCAAAAACTGGTGCCACAACTCCACTGGGAAGTGCTCGGGTGAAATGCTGCTCTTTGCCTGTTCGTTAAATTTTTTAAACTGAGGAGTAAGAGTTCGAATACCGGCTTCTACGTGGACGGAAGAACAACCCTGGCAAAACCCAGCATTGCTCACTGCCATGGCCGTTGTGGTATCGCCATGCACATAGGGAATCACTGTTTTACCGCGCTTTTGTAGTTCACCGATTACCCAACCAAATCGGGCGATAATCTGGCTAACCACCTGATACATTTCGCCACGGACATTCAAATTAAAATCGGGCTCTACGCCAAACTCTCGTAGCATCCCCCCACTCAAATTTTCGTCATAATGCTGGCCCGTGTGCGCCAGTAACACCACATGACCGCGGCGCTTGAGTTCCTTATAGAGAGGTACTTGCTTAATAATATCGGGCTTAGTGGCGATTAATACCACGTGAACATGATGCTCCGCCTGAGCAGCAATCTCTTCAAAAAATGTACTGGACCGAAACGTAATGGCTTCGTGCATGGGCCAATAGTTTGCCTGGTAAATAGTATGAGGTAAATACGGAGAGGATCGGATGTTCCTTTTGTCGCGATAAAATACTGAATGATTCAGTGATGGTATTGTTACTTTTTCCGGCGAAAAAGTAACAAATAGCCTTAGCTCCCGGTTCTTTTGGTAGCTAATCTACTGCTTACATAAAACAAAGTCCTGCCCTTCTCTACTTAATCACCGCCGTACTCTTCACTTCCATCCCCGGCACGGTATGCACCTGCTTCCGTGGAGCTTTACCAGCTTCGAAGAAGTACATAGTTGGGAGCACGAGAGGAATTTCAAAGCCTGCAGTGTCCTCATCATTCAATTGATCTAATTCACGATAGATGGGGCGCAAACTATTGCCGTGAGCCACTACCAAAACCGTTTTGCCAGCCTCAATGTGTGGGACAATGTACTGCTTATAAAATGGCAACGTGCGACGAATACAATCTTCGATACTCTCACCGTTGGGCGGACGTACCGAAAAACTGCGGCGCCACTGTTTTACCTGCTCTTCGCCATACTTTTGAATTGTATCAGCCTTATTGAGACCTTGCAGATCACCATAGTGACGCTCATTGAGTGCCGAATCGTAAACGCGCGGAGCTGTAATGGTTTTGCCATAGCCTTCTTCGATTGCCAAAAAGGTCTGTTCTGTACGCTTGAGACGCGAAAGAAAAACAATATCAAAGTTGTAATCTCGCAGACTCTTACCTGTTAAAGTGGCATCATTTTTACCTGTGGCAGTGACATCGACATCAGTCCAACCCGTAAACCGATTTTCTAAGTTCCATTGCGATTGACCGTGACGAACGAGAATGAGAGTACCCATGAGAGTAGATAAGGAAGAACGCACCCATAGTAGCAGCACACTGGCGGAAATGACCAGATTCCGCTATACTAATCAGAAACACACATGTTTAAGCGATCGTTTATTCACCGGGACTTATACCACACCTACATGTGGGCGATTTTAGTGAGTGCACTTGTGGTAGGAGTATCGGCCACACTCATTCGTGCGACGTTAAATGTTACCGGTGCGTTGCTCGCCAAGCCCGATATTGCAGTACTTCTGCTCTTACCAGAGGAACACATTACAGATTCCGAAATGATCCGTGCTCGTGATGACGAACGAGACTACCTCGTCCAAACCGATGAAGGCCAAAAACTCGTCCGCCTTAAGCGTGGCCACGAATGGTACGTAGCCGAAGTAGTACAGTTACACACCAGCGACAGTACAGAGGGTATTCATTAAACTTTTGCTCATTACTTAGTAGTTGGGATTTTTTTGCCGTATCTCAAGACTAAATACGGGAACACAGCCACTGCCTGCCAGATACGTTTGTACCGAGTCGGCTCTCGAACTAATCGCCATACCCATTCCAGCCCCAACTTGCGTAGCCACCCCGGTGCCCGTTTTTGAGCGCCAGCAAAAAAATCAAAACTACCTCCTACACCCATGGCCAGGCGCACTTGTGTTAATTCTGTGCGATAGCGATCGATCCACAAATCTTGGCCCGGAGCCCCAAACGCCACAAAAAGAATATGGGCGCCACTTTGATTAATACGCGCGATAATCTCGGCGGCATCCTCGGGCTTAGGACTGCCAGAATACGTACCGGCTACCACCAACGATGGATTACCCGCCCGGAGTACCTCGGCTGTTTTTTCTGCTATGCCTGGTTTTGCCCCCAACAAAAAAATAGGGTGTGCACTGGAGAGCTCAGTACACAGGGCGCGCATAGTATCTACACCCGTTACTCGATGCGGCAACACCTGCCCTGTTAAACGTGCCCCCAGTACTAAGCCCGTACTATCGGGTAGGTTGAGGGTTGTGCGTCGTAGGAGTAAGTGAAAGGCGGGTAGGCTCGCCGCCTGCACGAGCATTTCGTTATTCGGCGTCATCACATGGTATTGGCCGCCACTCACCAGCAAACTAAGTAAGCGGTCCAGAGCCTGACGAGGCGACACGGCATCAATTGGAACGCCCAGAAGTGTGATGCGATGTGGCATGAAAAGAAGATACAAGTCTGCACTAAAAAAGGAAGGGTGAAAAATTGGACAAACATGCAGTGGCGTGGAGCGATCACCGATACCGCGATCATGCCTATGCTGAAGCATCAACTTCAGCGGAACTACTGGCATAAAAAACTGAGCCTTACCTTCTTGAAACAACATTGGTGTGATACCATCGCTACGTGCGATACCCTGGTTCATTACTACTGCTCACCGTTGTGCTCACTAGCTGCGCCCATAGCCAAGCTATGGATGGCGTAAAAGCTATCAATGTATTTCTCAGTACTAAAAGTTCCGTGTCGAGCTCCGCTACAAGCAGTGCCGAAGCTCATGCATCGGCAGATTCCAGCAGCAGCCTCGAATCCGCCAGTGTCAGCTCGGGCCCTATCGAAAGTGGCGATGTTGCCGCCAGCGAAAGTTCTAGCTCTGTAGCTGCACCGCAAGAAGTCATTACCGATGATGGCCTCATTGCCATTGGTAATACCAATGCACCACTGACGCTCACGGTATATCTCAATAGCCAAAGCCCATACTCGCGGCAATTTTTGCTCGAGCATTTACCACGGCTGCAGAGCGACTTTATAGATACTGGCAAACTTAAACTACAAATCGGAGTCTTGGATGTTACCAAGTACGAACACTCCGCCGACGATGCTCTACTGGTACGATGCGCCGCCGAACAAAACCACGGGCTCGATTTCCTCATCGCCCTCACTGGAGCCAGTAAACGTACCGATGCAGGCTTACTCGCCCTGGCTAAAAAACTGGACCTGGCTACCAAAACCTGGAGCTCCTGCCAGGCAGATACTGCCAAGATTGATGAAGTGCGTAGTCAATTAGACCAGCGCAAACAAGATGGCATTACACTGGTGCCCACCCTGGAACTCAACGGCGAACGACAAACTGGGTTACCGTACTATCCGGATCTACGCGGCTGGATAGAATCGAAGCTTTAAGCCGCACGTATAATTCGCACCAATTTTCGACGCGCCGAGGCACCTGCCAAGATACTGACCTGCGTTTTATTAACAGTAAATAATCCGGCCAAGAACCGCTGTAGTTCCAAATTCGCCGCCCCGTCTTCGGGCACCGCCGCTACCGCTATCTTCCAGGTGCCATCGGCCATAGCTTCGATGAGTTCGGTTTTGCGTGCGCCCGGCTTAGCGCGTACGGCCACCGTTATAGTGCCAGTTCGGGCAAGCTCAGCAAGTTGCTTGGTAATATCCATCATAGTTATTTCAGTTGATCGCGGCGCCACTGCTGCACTTTGGCATGGTGCCCACTACTGAGGATCTCAGGCACCTTCATCCCTCTAAATTCCTCTGGCCGCGTAAAGTGCGGATACTCTTTTTTACGACCTAAAGCCGGCGAAAAACTCTCTTCGTGAGCCGATTCTTCGTGGCCCAATACACCAGGAATATGACGAGCGACGGCATCTACCAACACCATGGCAGGCAACTCGCCGCCGGTCAGTACGTAGTCGCCAATGGAGATCTCACTATCAATCCAACCATCAATCACCCGCTGATCAATTCCTTCAAAGTGCCCGCATACCAACAGTAACCATGGCTTGGTGGCCAATGTTTCCACTCGGCTCTGTGTGAGCCGTTGGCCGCGTGGCGATAGGTAAATACGATACGGTTTTTGATCGGCATTGAGTGCCGACACTGCTTCGATTGCCGGCACCAGTACATCAGCCCGCATGACCATGCCAGCACCACCGCCGTAGGGCTTATCATCTACCTGTTTGTACTTACCAAGCCCCCACTGGCGAATATCGTGGTAGTGCACCTCTAGTGCCCCTTCACCCTGGGCGCGACCCAAAATACTTTCGGTGAGCGGGCCTTGGAACATGCCGGGAAACAGCGTGAGAATATCAATGCGCATTGGCTCCATTCTACTGTAAAAGAGCCCTCCCCCCTAGTTCACCTGTCATTTTCTTGCCACGGCGATACGCAGTGGTACCATCTCGCCCCTATGCCAGAAACCCTCCCAGACGCTCCAGCCGAAACGCGGCAGCCTATCCTTAAACTCACACCAGAGGAGCTAACCGCTCTCGTACAAGCAAACAGCCTAGAGCGCGGTGTACTCTCTAGCGCTCATCGCGCCCAATTCGCTATGACCGTGGGCGAAGGCAAAGGTATACAAGTTGTAGTGCCGACGCTCGATACCGATAACGAAACGTGGATCTACACTATCGATCCCAGCCAGAGCACTAGCGTACGAGCCAATACCTTCTTAAATGTGCCAGCGGGTGTAACACAGTGGCGGGCACTCCCGACAGAATCGAGGTTGGTACTACCCAATTCTGCGCGTACCGATCGCAGGGATATTCGTCAGCACTATGGGCTCTTGGCTGGTGCCGCAGATCAAACGGAATTCGATACCGCCAAGTCTACCCCTGTGTATCCCAGTTCGACTCCTCAACCCGGCGCAAAATCCGAGCTATTACAAGGCTCAGGCCGTATTGCCACCATCGATCCTACCGCGACATCGCTCTTTGTCGTCTTTACGGCCGAGGAACTTGCCGAAGTAACGGAAGGTCTGGCCCTCGTAGAATCTCAAGTCGCTATTCAAGCTGTGCTTTCTAGTACGCGTGGTAGCCTACACCTCCCCGCTTTAGGTATGGAGAAACCTAAGCCAAACCGACACAGTAAAGGCCTAGGTAAGCCAACCCCGCTCGGCGCGTACAAAGTACGATTTGCCCTGTCTACCGAAACTCTTTAAGGAGATCAGTAACATCAGTAATAGCCACCTCTTCGGTAGCGACTGTGGTCTTGCCCTTGCGTGGCTCTAAACGATCGTAAAAGCTTGGCACATCGCGGCGTTCGTAGAGAATCCCAGTGGCAATGCGCTTACTGGTATCGATAGCCAGCGACCGAGCTTTAGCAAGATCGCAGGTAGGGCTGTGGCCCTCGGCATTGGCATCGTAACAGTGCTCCAATAGGTACTGATGAGTAGCAAAGTGATTGTAGGTGGGGCAAGCCTGCAACACATCTACGACGGCAAAGCCGTATTGTTGATGACGGATAGCAGCTTTAAGAATCTGGGTGAGCTGCAAAATGTTCCCTGAAAAACCGCGAGCCACAAACGTGGGTTCCAAACTAAAGATGAAATCCATGGAATTGATCGTCTGCTCTGGCATACCGTTAGGGCTACTATTCATTGGTTGGCCCTGCCAAGTAAGCGAGCTCGCCTGACCGGTTGTAAGGCCGTAGTTGGCGTTGTTATGCAAAATGAACGTAATGGGGTAATTACTGCGAATGGCGTGCACAAAGTGCCCTACACCTTCGGAGAACGAGGCGCCATCGCCACCCGAGGCGATCACGGGCAAGCGTGGGTTTGCTAGTTTAGCACCAGCAGCAAAAGGAATAACGCGACCGTGTAGACCATGGAAGCGATACCCCAGCATTTTATCGGAACCGTTACCATTACAACCCACGTCGTAACACATCACCACTTGAGTAGGCGGAATAGCCAGTTCTGCCAAAGCACGTTTAGTGGCTGTCCATACCCCGTAATCTCCACAACCATCGCACCACCAGCAGTGGTTACTGCAGTGGAAGTCCAAAGGACTCACTTTAGCCGGGCCGTCGATGTGGAGTGGGATAGACATACAGGCAAAGATTAACGGCGACGCTTGGGGAGAACTTTCTTCATCATCTTTTTCACAGCTTTCTTAAGTGTCTTCGTTTTTTTAGGCGACTTACTTGCACCGATTAGTCCGCGAATGTGGCCAATAATTTCATCGACAAAGAATGGACGTCCATCATACTTCAGCACCCGATGTTTAAAATTGAACATTCCCGTCATGGCGATTAACGTACCAAGCTGGCCAGTAAAGTTCGTCTCCATGAGCACAGTCTTTTTCGATTTCTTGGCCAGTACCACCAAAAGTTCTGCCTTCATGGGCCACAGGTACGTGTAGTGCAAGTATCCTACTGTAAGTTTTTTGAGATCTGGACCAAGTTCTTTAATAGCATCGAGTAATGGCCCTTTGGTACTCCCCCAACCTACCACCAAAAGATCTAATTTTTTGATACGCTTGGGATCTACCTTTTTACCCTGCACATAGAGATCGGGCTCGGGTAATGCGGCCTGCATAGCCTCGCCTTTGCGCATACGTTTTTCCATTTGCAGGCGAGCGTTGGCAGCCGTTTCGTCTACTGTGCCATCGCCATTATGCTCATCGCCCTGGGCGCAGTAGGTAGCAGCTTCGCTCCCTGGTAGCCAGCGGGGCGAAATGCCATCGGGAGTGTGTGGGTCATAACGATCACTGCTCTTGAGTGCCGCAAGTGCGCGAGCATCGCTCACAATCCCACGGTGTAACTTGGCCTTCTTTTGGTCGTAGGGAGCCTGAGTGTAGAGCGCCTCGGCAATCTGCTTATCGGTAAGCACGATCACCTGAGTTTGATACTGTTCAGCAATATTGAAGGCCACCGGCATGAGGTCGAAGGCATCTTGACTATCACTCACCGAAAGCACGCATCGTGGGAACTCACCATGTGCCGTACCTACAGCCATCAGAGCATCGCCCTGAGCTGTCCAAGTAGGTAAACCCGTAGCTGGACCTGGGCGTTGGGCCAACACGAACACAGCTGGGTTTTCGATAATGCCATTGAGCGAAACCGTTTCGCTCATGGGGTCGGACCCACCGCCAGATGTACCCGTGAGTGCACGTGTGCCCATGTACATGGCGCCACTAGCCATTTGGGCAGCTGTAATTGCGG
>CAZLUF010000049.1:0-8463 GCA_964562645.1 uncultured Candidatus Peribacteria bacterium | reverse complement strand
TAACCGTACGCTCGCGGCTGCACGCCAGTCGGGCTTGGCAGTGTTACCCTGTTTTATTTTTGATCCCCGGCAGTGCACAAATCACCCGTACTTCAGTGCACACGCTTTTCAGTTTCTCTGTGCTAGCTTGCACGAGTTGGATCAGGAAATGAGTGCAGCAGGTGGCCGTCTACATATTTTCCGAGGCCAAGCAGATGATGTTTTGAAGCAATTACTACAGAGCCTACCTATTCGTCAGGTGCACGTACACCGCGATTACACTCCCTTTAGTCGCGAGCGCGATGTTGCTTTGGAAAAGCTCTGTCGGTCGGTTGATGTGGATTTTTACCAGCATCACGATGTATTGCTGCACGAGCCAGAGCAGATTGCCAAAGCCGATGGCCAGCCCTATACCGTCTATACGCCATTTTATAAGCGGGCTTCGCAGTTCACAGTGCCTGCTCCTATTTCGTTGCCTGCGGGGCAGTGGTACACCGAGTCGATAACAGGCACTTTTGTGGATTGTATTCCTGAGCAAATACTCGATCAGGCACTCGTACCTACGCCCGGTCGCAAGGCGGCTTTGGATCTTCTTAAAAACCTGGCGCCGTTTTCTACTTACGAGGCTACCCGCAACCTACCTGCCTTGGATCAAGGCACTACGCGCCTATCGGCACATCTTAAATTTGGGACGATTTCTCCGCGCGAATTGCATACGGCTGTGATTCTTACACTTGGTCAGGGTCACGGGCTCATTCGCGAACTCTACTGGCGAGAATTTTTTACACACATTGGCTACCACTTTCCTCATGTGTTCCATGGGGCATTCTACCGCCAGTACGATGCAGTCAGTTGGCAGAATAACCCGGCGCATCTACAGGCTTGGCAGGAGGGGAGAACGGGCTTTCCGATCGTAGATGCAGGCATGCGTGAACTTATGGCTACGGGCTACATGCATAACCGGGTACGTATGATCACCGCTTCGTTTTTGGTGAAAGATCTCCACCTCGATTGGCATGCTGGCGAACAGCATTTCGCGCGCCTACTCACCGATATCGATCCGTGTGTGAATAACGGTAACTGGCAGTGGGCGGCTTCTACCGGTTGTGATGCGGCACCGTACTTTCGGATCTTTAACCCTTGGCTCCAGCAGATCAAATTTGATCCCGAATGTATCTACATCAAGCGTTGGTTGCCAGAACTACGTCATTTGCCGGTCGAAATGATCCACGATTGGGCTGATCCAGATAGCGCTACGCCGACTGCCAAGTATCCGCGGCCTATGCTCGATCACCGGGTGGCCGCCGAAGAGGCTAAATTGATGTACAAGACTGTTTTAGGTAATATTGACAAATAACTTAAAATGTTTGATTATATGTATGTATGGTCACACAATCGCACACAATACCGTCCTCTGTACTCGATGAATGGCAGAGTGATTTAGTAGTGCAGGGTTTTACGCCCGAAGGCATACAAAGGATGTCTGAGGCGGGTTACACATACGTGCAGGGTGAACGAATCCTGCCCGCAGATGCGCGTGACATTGAGAGATTGGATCCGCAGGCACTCCTCCGTAACTTTCCTCGTATTGCCACTACTTTGCCGTTATTGCCAGAACAAGCCCAACAGCAATCAGGAGCCATTATTCGTCGTATATTGGAGGATTTGAAAATGAAGCAGTACCTCTTAACATCGGAATCGGCAGCCAAGGAATTCATTCGACATCGAGCACTGATTTTGCAATGGCTCGAGACAGAGGAGTATGCAGGTTTGCTGCATGATGTGTTTAGCAATGCCTTGAAAAAGAAGGCAGTTGGCCCTGCGTCGTCTTTGAGTCTGTTTGCGGCACTAAACTACGTTGAGCTTGCTTCTTTATGTGGCAAGGATCATCCGTTATTTACATCCTTGCACGCGATGATACGTGAGTGCGATCAATGGCCAGTGATTCATGCAACGACCCCGGCCCACTTGGCACCCGATCACCAACTCACGGGCGCTCGTCCATATTTGCAAACAGACGAAGTAGTTTCGCTCTCACAAGTGTTGCCCAGCATGCGCACCGATCAGCGGTTTGGTCTTTGTCCTGCCGATGCCGATCATTTCTTTATTTCTGCGCGGGGTGCTAAGGGTGCCAAATACGTCTTTTGCCAGGGTCATTTAATTGGGAGTTTGGTTTCGCACTATGAAACTTCCGACGAGCCGCAGTGGTCTTTTTTGGGTATGCGAACGGTGGAGTGTTCGAATGAGCGTGGGGCCAATAGGCGTTTTGAGGGCACCCACCCGGTTATCGAAGGGGGCATCTACTTTATTGCCGACCAGAAAACGTTCGATCATGTGCGTGGCAGTTCTGAATCGATTGTTCACGTTCCTAGTCTGGCGCTCATGCCCGCTCGTGCTGCACGACCTCAGTATGCTGGCAACCTGCAAGGGGATCGTGTGACAGAAGTGCAATATTTGGCAGCTATACGAGATAGGAGAAAGCAGTTGGAATCACGCATTAATGCGTAATCCAAGCTAGAGTTTATATCGCTATCCAGGTACTATTTAACCGTGCCTATCAACCCCCGCCGCATTTTATTCATCGACGACCATCTGCTTGTCATTAACAAAATGCCGCGCGAATTGAGTGTGGCAGTGGAAGAAAAAGGCGAGGAGACGGAAAAAGGGGCACTCTCGCTCTTTGATTTCCTCAAGGGTGAATATCCCGGGTTACGTGTATTGCATCGCTTAGACTACGGTACTTCCGGCGCAATTGTCTTTGCCCGTTCGGCCGAAGTAGTTCGTATTGTTCGCGAAGGGAAATTTAAAGATTGGCAAAAGCATTACTGGGCACTAGTCGGCGGTACGCTCAAAATCCAAAAGGGGATGATTGATACGCCGCTCAAGGCTCGTACCATCGACGAAAAAGTGCCAGCCACCAGCCACTATCATGTTAAGGAGGCCTTTGGAGTGGCGTCTCTGGTAGAGGTGCAGATCGATACCGGTCGCAAGCACCAGGTGCGTCAGCACTTAAAATCCATTGGTCACCCACTACTGTTCGATCCGCTCTACGGCGATAAAAAGGCCGATGCCAAGTTCCGTAAGCACATTCCGAGTCGGTACTTTTACCTGCATGCCGAGTATGTGTCGTTCAAACACCCCATTACCGGTGTGCAAATTGCGGTCCATGCGCCATTACCACATAGTTACGACCAAATTTTAGAGGTTCTACGTGGGAAAAAAGAGATCCGTCGGAAGTAGTACCTCATTACATGACACTTCTCTTTCGGGCTATTTCGCGATACGCTCAGGGCATGCGAGTACTCTCTGGCATTCAGCCATCCGGAAAAATGCACTTGGGTAATTACTTTGGTTATGTGCAGCCAAACATCGATTGGCATAAAACTGCCGATGCGGCCTACATTATGATTGCCGATTTGCATGCGCTCACGACGGTGCACGACCCTAAGGTGTTAACCGAAAATATTCAGGGTTTAGCTTTAGATCTTCTCTCCTGCGGTTTCGATCCTGAGAAAACAGTTATTTTTCGACAGTCTCAAATTATCGAACACACTGAGTTGTTTTGGATTCTTTCAACATTGACCCCCATGGGTTTATTGGAGCGCGCAGTCTCTTACAAAGACAAGGTTGATCGCGGTATTGCGGCTTCGGTAGGTTTGTTTACTTACCCTGCGCTACAGGCTGCCGATATCCTTTTGTACGATATTGATAAGGTGCCAGTTGGCAAAGATCAAACGCAGCATCTAGAAATGAGCCGTGATATCGCTATTAAATTCAATAATACGTACGGTGATGTGCTGGTAGTTCCCGAGGGTGTAGTTCGCGAAGAGGTGGCGGTGGTGCCGGGTACCGATGGTCAGAAGATGAGCAAGAGTTACGGTAACACTGTGCCGCTCTTTGGAGATGAAAAAACAATTAAGAAAGCCATTATGGGGATTACGACGGATAGTAAAGGAATGACGGATCCTAAAGACCCCGAGACCTGTACGATCTATAAGCTCCATGCATTACTGCTCAATGCAGCAGAAAGAGAAGTATTAGCTGCAGAGTATCGATCTGGTTTGCCCTATGGCGAAGCAAAAAAGAAACTACTGGCAGACTATATCAAGTACTTTGCCGCTGCCAATGAGCGCCGCAGTGCCTTTATGCAAAAGCCAGATTTTATACAAGAGGCCTTGTCCGAAGGCGCAAAGCGAGCAGCAGTCCAGGCGCATAAAACTATGAATAAAGTACGGTCGGCAGTGGGTTTAGGTATTTGTTAAATTTTGAACATTTTATGTATCGCCTCATTCTTGCCTCCAGCAGCCCACAGCGTCGCGAGCTTCTCCAGACACTTGGCGTAGAGTTTGAGGTGATTCCAAGTTCGGTGGATGAAGATGCCGATACCGAGCGCGATCCGCGCAAGCGCCCTGTGCACCTGTCGCAATTAAAAGCACGCGATGTCGCCAAATTGCACCCCGGGGCCTGGGTGATAGGTTGCGATACTATTGTTGTAGGGCCAGATGGCTCACTACTGGAAAAGCCAGTGGATCAGTACGATGCCGAGCGCATGATTCGTTTGCAGGCAGGTGGTACTTCTACTGTGTATTCCGGTTTAACTCTCATATCGCCCGAGGGCAAAGAAGTTTCGGACCTCTCCGAATCATTCGTCGAATTCTCTACGATGAACGATCACGAAGTGACCTGGTGGCTAGAAACCGGCCTCTGGAAAGGGCGATCGGGTGCTTTCCAGATTGATGGATTAGGTCAGTTACTGATATCGCGCATTACTGGCGACTGGACCAGTATTGTCGGTTTACCTGTGTACCTGCTTGGCCAATTGGCAGAACGCCTGGGGGCCGATTTCCCCTTTAGCACTACGGCTTAGGCGCAGTAATTACTTCGCCGGAGCCGTTCTTTACACGGATATTGGGAATGGCTTTAAGTTTCGCCACACACTCATCTAACTTACTGCTTAAGTCGGTAAATGTACTGCTTGTAATTTCTTGGTTGGTAACAGCATCTCTGGCCAGCATTTCGCTGTGGCGGAGACAAAGGCGTGCTTCGCCTAACTCTGGACGTACAACACCTTGTTCTTTGAGTTCTTCGGCAATGGCATCGTCGAGCTTGGCGAGTAGAAAGTCGTTCCAGCTGAGCAGGCGATCAATACGAGTGAGTGTTAAGGCTTCCATGTATGGCACGCGGTATTTTGTGCGCAAATTGGTACGAGCCTCGATAATCTCTTCTTCGCTGGTGTACAAACGCGAATCGATAGCCGTCATAATGGCATCTAGGGCATCGGTGAGGAGTGTTTGCTGTGTAATAACGTTGCGACGGATCAATTTGCTTACACCAGGTACCTCTTGTAGGTAGGTCTGTTCTTGGTTTAAGAATTCACGCTCAAGCTTTAGCTCTTGCTTATAGCACGATAAGACAATGGTCGACTTAGTATCGCGGTTACTGCGGCGGAGCTGATCGCGGCAATCGGTATGCAGTTCGGCGCGCTTTTTAAGGAATTGAGCACGACGTTCGTGATACTGGCGATCGCTGGTTTGAAATTTAAGCGTGAGTTTGCGGAAATCTTGAATGCGCAGTGTACGGTTACCCAGTAGGTCGGGGCTTTCGTTTGGGAGTTCAACCGAAGAGCTGCTACTAGTAGCGGAACTGGTACTCTCGGAACTAGCGGCCGATGAGCTAGATGTGGCTTGAGCTGCAGCTGTGCCAATTGTGAGCGAGCAGGCGGCAATAAAGGTAATCACCGAAGAGAGGCGCGTGTAGAACATGCCAACAGTATACAGTGTGGCTGGCGTTCGGCGACCAGATGTTTTTGACGTCTTGGCCTTATTGACCGCTAATGGCTCGGTAGACCTCTTGGCCAATGATCTCTTTTTCTTTATCTACAAAACACAAGAAGGTCTCCACGTAGGTGGCATGGCTCCAGGTGAGGGGAGCGACAGAAAGAGGTGCGCCCGTGAGCGGGTGGAGCTGTTCGGCTAAAATTCCTGAGGGCGAGGCAAAACGCTTAACCCATTCGAGTATTTCTCGTGGGCGGACTAGGTCGGCTGTGGTCGAAGCGCGAGCAATGAGCCATTGGGCGTACCATAGTGTCGTGATGATCCAGGGGTTACCAGGGATCGCTCCGCCCACCGGAACGCTCTCTTGGTAGTGATCGTTCGTATAACGGGCCCAGCCGCCAATACTGGTGCGTACACTCAGTAGCTCATTCAGCTGGTTCATGGTCGAGACTACACGGGGGTCATCGGCGGGCAGAATCCCGAGTGTCCAAATGACGACCATGCTCGCATCGGGCGTCGTATCTCTCTCAATTGTCACGCCGTCTTTGCGCACAATTTTCTTCATAAAACGACCGGTCTCTTCGTCGTATAAATGGAATAAGAAAGCCTGCTTCATTTCGTCGGCAGCGGCTTCGAAACGTTCAGAGTGCCGGTGGTGACCTAGGAGCTGCGCGATTTTGGCAGCGCCATGTAAGCCGGCAATGGTGCAGGCGGTGGTGTAGGTAAAAATACCACGCTGCTCTTCCCAGGGATCGTAACTCGGGAGAGGAAGCCCAGTATCGTCTTCGCGGAAATCGACTAAAAATTGAGCAGCCTTACGCACAAAGCCTTCAAACAGCTCTTGGAGCATCTCAAAATCTTGGTGTGCTTCAAAGTGCTTCCACATGGCGTAGAGAGGTAGCGCAGGTTCGTCACCTTGAATCGGTGACTGAGGCTCGCCATTTTTGTACCAAGGGTGCCACGATGAACCTACTGAACCATCGGGGTTATATTTGTGGAGCAAGTAGCCATCGGGCATTTGTAACTTGGTGCAAAAGCGGAAAAAGCGAGAGGTCACTTCGCCGTATCCAGCTTTATCTAAAGCCAAACTCACGAATGCACCATCGCGTGGCCATACGTAGGTATAGGTATCGCGGTTAAACGCCATAATGTCTGAATCGGCGGCAGCTAAAATTCCGCCGTGGCTATCCACGTGTGTGCGTACCAAGAGCAAACTGCGGTGGAATAGATCGATGAGTTCGGGCGTGAGTGATCCATAGGTGCGGGGAATTTTATGTACCCAGCTCTTCCAGAAATTTCGGCAGTTACGGTACAGGCGATCGGGTGTTTCTTTAAGAACGGTTTGCTGCAATTGCAAGACTTCGTCGATGCTCTTTCCAAGGCAGAGCCAGAGAGTAGTGTTGGTAGTTTTTCCAGGTTCGACGATGCAATGAATCCCC
Organism: uncultured Candidatus Peribacteria bacterium; assembly: GCA_964562645.1. Taxonomy (GTDB): domain Bacteria; phylum Patescibacteriota; class Gracilibacteria; order Peribacterales; family Peribacteraceae; genus CAZLUF01. The sequence continues at coordinate 1,271 of CAZLUF010000049.1, read as the reverse complement.
ACCGTGGAATCAACAGATCCCTGCTCAATTGGGTGCTCACTCAGTACACCATCTTCGGCATCTTTCCATGTACCCTGGAAACCCTTGTAGTGCGATTTACCCGTGGTGAAGCTGGAAATACCGCAGGTTTTGAGCTGCTCCATGCTTCGCAGGATCGAGGCGTACTTACCACCCTTAATACCTGTGCGGCATTCGGTGGCGGCATCGGTACTGGCGCCAATCAGAAAGTACCGCGTTTCGCGGTAGTGGATCATGCTATTGGTGTATGGCTCATAGAAAGCCGTATCTTTCTGCTTATCGCCGTAAATATGAAAATCGTGGTTGAAGAAAATACGCACGAGCTTTTTTTGGCCATCAATCGAATCAATCTCGAGGTGGCGGAGAAGCACGTTGTGAACGGGGTGCACACAATCGCGGACCCGAATTCTGAGCCCCAAACCTTCGTGTGTGAGCAGCGAATCTCCGGTGAGGGTATCGGCTTCGTAACGGGGTTCTATCTTCCATTCGCCACTGTTCCACCACGAAAAGCCTTTACCTTCCACAAATACACCTACACGGTGCACATGTCCGTAGGTGGTTTGGTCTTCCATACCCACATACGGAAAGTACAGATCGCGCATCAAGAGCGACTCATCGAAGGTCGCAAGCATCTGGCCGTTACCGAGAACAAGAGAGCGAGGCATGGAGTGAATGAATTGAGTGTGAGGGGCGGGTGTAACCGTTAGCGACGGCGCTTAACAGGTTTTTTCTTGGTACTTAGGCGTGATTGTTTAGTGCGTACCAGGGCTTGTGTGCCAGCCATTTGAATGCGGACTTTAAGATCGTGCAAAGCATGACTAAAACGTCGGTAGGCTTCGTACGGCGAATCGTAGGGACTAAAATACTTATGCACATCGCCATCACTCCAGAATTTTGTGCACATGTAGTAAAAGTGATCCGAGGTTTGGAGCTTTCGCCAATCCGAGAGGAGATCTTCGCGCTCCAGGGCTTTAATATCGGCTTCGAGGCTATAGATCTGATCCAAGGCTGCGTTTTGGATTTGGTTGCCAAGCCAAGCCGAAAGATCACGTTCGGAGTCGGCCCAGGAAATGTACTCGTGGGCATCGTACACGCGGGCATGGCGGTTGCCCCAAATATCTAACACCTGCGAAGGCGTGGCGCAGGTAACACCTAGTTTTTCCCAGTAACCCGGCAAGTGCTTTAGGAACTCAAAAATACCACTATCGGCCCACTGGTGTTCGCCGAAAGTTTCGTAGTCCATAAACAAATTC
>CAZLUF010000048.1:0-8532 GCA_964562645.1 uncultured Candidatus Peribacteria bacterium | reverse complement strand
TGGATGTATTAGGTGATGCCGCCGACGATCGCTACCTCACTGCGATTAACGCTTGTGCCCGGGATCCCAATATCGACGGATTGGTAGTAGTGCTCACACCACAGGTGATGACCCCCGAAGATGCTGTGGCCAAGACTATTGTGACAACCATGAAATCGCGACCACTCATGCCCATTGCCACTGCTTTTATGGGTAACAAAAATGTGGCCAGTGCTCGCGAAACATTACAATCACACGGCATTCCCAATTACCCAACACCCGAACGTGCGGTTGCCGCTTTAGCATACTTGCAGCCAATAGAGGTACGACCTGCCATTGCATCTCGTCCTGGCCCGCTTGCCACCAAAGCCGGCGTATTACTCCATGGCCAAACTGGTCTTTTGTCCGAAGAGCTCACCGAACAATTATTCAAGCTCTACCAGCTCCCTCTGCCCACTGCCCTGGTAGCTACCACTGCCGATCAAGCCGTGCAATTTGCCGAACAGATGGGTTACCCCATTGTGGCCAAAATCAGTTCGCCACAAATTGTTCATAAAACCGATATCGGCGGCGTGCGCACCAACCTTAAAACTGCCGACGATGTCCGCCGAGCTTTTGCCGAAATTATGCAGAACGCTGCCGCTCACGCACCTACTGCCACGCTCAACGGTGTACTCATTCAGCAATTCTTACCAGCTGGCAGCGAGTTTATTGTGGGCGCCATGAAAGACTCCAGTTTTGGACACTTAGTGATGGTAGGTCTCGGCGGAATTTACACCGAACTCTTCCGCGATACCGCCTTCCGTATTGCTCCTCTTGGCGAAAACGATGCTTACGATATGCTCAGAAGCCTCAAGAGTTGGAAGTTGCTGATGGGCCTACGCGGAGCCAAAACCGCCGATGTTGCCGAACTGGCTAGTGTGATCTTAAAGATCTCGCAGCTGGTCAATGATTGTCCGCAAATCCAGGAACTCGACTTGAATCCTGTGCTTGTCTGGAGCGATCGTGTAACGGTAGCCGATGCCAAGATTGTCCTTGGCTAAATGATCAATCCATATCGGAGTACTGACCATTTTGGAACACCGTGGCAATGAGACTGCGCGATGTACCCCTAATACGACGGGCCATGAGATATTTTAGCTCTGCCACCTGACGATCTTCGGACATACCCCGAAGCTGCAAGTTGCAAGGCAGTGGTACATCTTGCAATGCACCATAGTGTTCACCAAGAAGGTAAGATGGGACTTCGTTCATCAATTATATATTTATACTATAAATATATAATAGTCAACTAGAGACCTTTTCACTTCCAAGTGCTTCGGGCCTACTCTAGGCACATGCTTGCCGCCAACCGCGTAACCATTCTCATTCCTACGTACGAACCAAAGCCGGATCAATTAAAAAAAGCTATTGAGACGGTACTAAGCCAAACGTGCACAGAGTGGGAGTTATTTATTCAGGACGATGCCTCACAAGCCAACGTATTCGAAATGGTGGCACCATATCTGGAAGACCAGCGCATTACTTTCCGCCGCAGCGAAGAGCGTATGGGATTGGCAGGTAACTGGAACGTTTGTAGTAAGTTGGGAGACAGTGAGTATGTGCAATTCTTGTTCCAAGATGACTGGTGGGAGCCTAACTATCTCTCCACAGCCATCGAAGCTCTCGATCTCTTCCCTAACGCTGGATTTGTCACCATGCGTCACCGCTATGCGTGCGAAGATACACCAGCCAATATCCAACAGTCGTACCAGAGCGTACTAGACTACCGCTCCAAATGGCTACACGAGGGTTTGATTAATGGTAAAAAGTTTTTGCCCTTTTGGATGAGTAATTTAATGCGAAAGAACGTCATTGGTGAGCCAAGTTTTGTGATGATGAAACGAAGCCTTATGGATCGATTGGGAAAGTTCCGCGACGATCTGCCGCAGTGTGTCGATGTAGAATACTGGGTGCGGGCCATGCAGCAGAAAGATTTTGTGGTATGCGAAAAAGATGTTGGTGCTTTCCGTGTCCACGCGGGGGCAGAGTCGGCTCGTAACCGCAAGCGCATGCGCGGTAAAACCGATCTCATTAAAATTTTACTGATGTACTGCTTGGCCGATCCTGTACTCCTCTTCCAAGTGATTAAGGCGCGCTTCACTGGTAAGCAAGAGTACTAAGCGTCTAAACGAAAGCCAGAAGAACACGAGTGGTTTTATTTGTCTCGACAATTCTGCAGACCCCCAAAAAACCCTCCTTGCCTTTCTGAGCTCAATTCCTTAGCCTACGAATGATCTGATTTCCTTCCGTATTTTTGTATGAAACTCAAAAATTTGTTTAAAAGCGCCGTGGAGCACGGTATCGATAGCGACCCACGCGGCCGCAAGGCTTTAGAAAAAATGCTCAAGAAGCAGAGTGAAAAAATGAAAAAACTAGAAGGTCGCGATCGTGAACTCTTTGACGAAGAGCGTACCTGGAACCCCTATAGCGACTCGCGCGTGATCAACGGTACAGGTGAGGAAGATGTACAGGTGCTGATGGTCGGTATCGATATCGAAACACCAGAAGTACTACTTGCAGATCGCTTACGCGAAAAAGGCGAAAAGATCGATGCTCTATTTATCCACCACCCCGAGGGTCGTGCCTTAGCCGATTTGGAAAAAGTGATGACTCTCCAGATCGATACCATGGCTCAGTGCGGAGTACCCGAAAACATTGCCGAAGGCATGCTCGCCCCTCGCATGAACCGCATTTGGCGCGTGATCCACGCCGATAATTTGTTCCGCACCGAACGCGCTGCCGAACTCATGAATATCCCTGCTTTCTGCTGCCACACCATTACCGATAACTTGGTTTGGGAATACATCACAAAACTCATTTGTAAGAAGGAATACGACGATGTCCAAGGTGTAGTGAACGCCCTCCACGATATTCCTGAGTACAAGTACTACGCCAAAAAGGGTAACCCACCAATTGTGGCCAGCGGCTCGCCCAGCAACCGCACAGGGAAAATTGTCGCCACAGAATTCACCGGTGGTACTAACGGACCCGAGGAATTCATTGCCGCTCAAGCCCAGGCTGGTGTAGGCACCATTTTAACCATGCACGCTACCGATAAGTGCATTGAAGAAGCTAAAAAATACCACATTAACTACGTACAGTGCTCGCACATGGCCTCCGATGCCATTGGTATTAACTTGCTACTCGATAAGCTGACTAAAGAAGAAAAGAAGCTCCGCACTATCGATGTGTCTGGCTTCATTCGTGTAAAGCGATGAACTCCTTAAGTATCAAAGAAAAAATTGGCACCGTTGCAGCTGGGCTGGGCGGTGCCTTTTTGTCTCTTTTTCTGTTTACGGGCATAGGCGATTGGTACTACTGCAACTATCAAGCCTTTAGCGATGCTTCGTGCCCGGCCTCCAACTGGTCCTTTCTATTGGAAAAGCAGGTACTTATCCCCGCTCTGATGATTTTTGGCTTAGGGGTAGTGATATACATACGAAGTAACCGTTTGTTCTGGCGATACCTTGTGTGGTGGCTACTCTTTTCCGCCAGCTTGTGGATCTTCTTTCAGTTACAGGGCAAACCATTGCAATGACCTGGAGCCTCGTCCTTTCTGGGGGTGTGGCTTATGGTATTGCCAATGTTGGCGTATTAGAGGTATTTGAACGTGAAAAACTAGTGCCGAATTACGTGGCAGGTAGCAGCATGGGCTCAATTGTGGCCGCTCTGTACGCCCTGGGCTACACCTGCGCCGACATGCAAAAATTACTACAGGAGTTACGCCCCGCTGAAATTGCCACTTGGAGCAGCACACCTCTGCGCGCCGGCTTGCACGGCGGTGTATTGCGTCAGCGCATTCGCGAACTACTTCACCCATACATTGGCTCGGCAACCATTGGCGATTGCCGCATCCCCTTTGTGTGCGTAGCTGGCCGTGTAAAAGAGCCAATTCGCTGGCACCAGATCCTCCGTAGTGATTTTACTGAATACGTCCAAGGGATTGTAGAACCCTATGCCTTTCCGGCGCATATTTCGATCATCGATGCCATTACGGCCTCCTCCGCTATTCCCGTAGTTTTTTCGCCCATGATTATCGAAGGCGAAGAGTTTGTAGACCTGGTAACATTTGGAGCTGTACCTTCGCGTACATTACGAGCGATGTACCAACCCGATATCGTGATTGCCACTAATACCAACGACCCTTACAAGCCTCTGCAAGCTTTTTTACCAGCCGGCTGGCAGGAACTCATTAAGGCTGGCCAGGCATCGTTAGATGAAAGCCTGCGTGCCTGCGATTACGTTATTCGCCCCGAGCTCCCCCAAGCGCAGTCGTTTCGGTTTGATCGCGCACATGAGTTCTATGCCATTGGCAAACAGGCAGCCGAGGCAGCTTTACCAGATATACAAAAACTCCTACGCGCGGCGTAGGAGTGTAATGACCAAGAGGAGAAGGTTGTTTACAACGACTTAGCCACGCCAGAGACCTCTACGATCTTCTGGAATACTTTTGGCTCGTGGATAGCAAGCTCGGAGAGTGTCTGGCGATCGAGCTCAATCTTTTGCTTCTTGCAGGCAGCAACAAAGCGAGAGTACATAATCCCCTGGCTGCGGAGGGCAGCGTTAAGGCGCACGATCCACAGACTGCGGAAATCGCGCTTTTTATTACGACGGTCGCGGAAGGCATTTTGACCAGCACGGATAACGGCTTCGTTAGCCTTAACGAAGGTCGTGCTACGCATGCTGCGGTAGCCTTTGGCTAACGCACGGATCTTTTTGTGGCGACGGTGACGGACAATACCACGTTTAACGCGCATAAAAACTCAGGGAAACGGACAGAAATTACAGAGTAGGAACCAAAGAAGCCAAACGACGGTGATCGACCTTGTGGGCCATCACAGTGCGTGGCAAACGCTTCTGGCGCTTGCTCTTCTGTTGGAGGAGGTGACCACGACCGCGGCGCTTGAAGGCAATGCGACCGCTACCGGTCTTCCATAGGCGCTTCTTAGCACCACTGTGGCTTTTCATCTTAGGCATAAAAAATGGGCGTACGGAGGCAGCAGTGTAGAGAAAATTCTCAAAAAAGCAATTGTGAATTGCAAGATTATGACTTCTTAGGACGGAGGATAGCAGTAAATTGGTCTCCTTGGCGACGGATTTCCTGTTCTACTTCGGCCACTTCGGCCAGGGCGACCAATACACCCTTCAATTTATCGATCGCATAGTCTTTATTGGCCAATTCGCGACCACGGAGACGCACCGAGAATTTAACCAAATCGCGCTCGGCCATGAATTCTTTGGCACGCTCGATTAAGCGATCAATATCGTGCTTATCGGTCCTAAAGCCAAAACGAAGCATTTTTACCTCTACCTGCTTGCTACCAGATTTCTGCTTTCGTTCGCGCTTTTGGAGCTGATACAAGTAATGACCAAATTCCCCGATTTTGACGACCGGTGGCACAGCCTTAGGCGATACTTCAATTAAATCGAGCTCTTGAGCTTTGGCTTCGGCTAGAGCATCTTCGATGCTCACTTTCCGAGGTTCTTGACCATCGTTGACCAGTAATACCATGGCCGAATTGATTTGATCGTTAATACGTGGTCGTTTTTCGTCGTGACGGTTTGGAAACCGATCATTTTTGAATCGCTGTCGCAAGTGCGCGGGGAGGGAAGGGACCCTAAAATGGTGAGGCTTTACCCGCTTTTGGTCAAGTGCCGAGCTAGTGATTTTCGCCCCGGCCGAGCGCCGTGAGGCCAATCTGTAAGCGAATCCAGCCATCAGGTAGCACCTCGCGCTGGTACTGTTCGATCTGTAAAAATTGGAGAGGCCAAAGCTTGGCCGCAATCAATTGATCCCCTAGCGGACCTTGGATAATTGCCCGGAAGTTTTGCAAGCGGGGTGATTCGAGTATTTGGTGCAGTAGCTGCGTAGCCTGATCAGAATTGAGTACCTGCGACAATTGCTGATCGGTCAAACGTGGATCGCGGAGATAGATGAGAGCATCGGTACCAAAGAATTTTTCGAGCGCCACAATAGCGCTGGGCTTCTCTGTTTCGGTGAGTAAAAAGAGCTGATTACGCTCCTCGGGAGTGAGAAGATCGCTCACGGTAAGTACACCCGAAAGTTCGATAACACGCTGGAATTCTACCTCGAATTCGGGCTGGACTTCGGCCACGAATGTCGCCTGCCGACTCGTCAGTGGAAAATCTACATCTTTCTTGGCGGCATCTGGCGCCGGTGTTGCATCGGTGACAGTTATGGGAGCCATGTGCCGGAGCTTACCCTCCTGCTCGCCACGCGTACGCATGGTCTCAAAAAAACGGAGGAGGCGTTCGCTTTCGGTACTAGCAGGCAACACAAACACGTGGAGCTTTTCTTCGGCGGCACTGGTGCGCAGGCTTGCCTGCAACGCGCTCAGTTCTAATTGGGCATTTAAGAGATGCAAACGCCGTTCCAACGGAGCCAGGGTACTGGCTATGGGCAAAGCCGTAGCGCGCAAATCATTAAACGTAGAAACGTGCATAAACAGCAACTGCACCGCCAGGGCAAAGCTCAGTGAGCCTAGTACAATACCTAAAATGGAGCGCAGAGTTCTCATGGCAAAATCCAAGACATGGTAAATGGTGAGTACGGACCATTGCTTTCCGATGCCGCGCGTGTGAACTCAGGGCCATGGAAATCGCGCACAAAAGCCGCAGTGCGCAGAATATCTACCCAGGCAGCGAGCACCGTCATACTGCGCGGCCCCACGCCACGAACTTCTCCCGAAATCTGCACCTGGCGTGTACCAGGAGTAAAGCTGAACTTTTGAATATGTACAGCATTGCGATCATCGAGCTCACGGATGGTTTCGTCTATCTGTTCGCGAATTTGGAAGCTACTGGGTGCCACCACCCGTGCATCGAGCAAAGCTTGATATTGAGGACTCTGTACGGCACGCAAGGCTTGCTGGCGGTCTTCTTCGGCTGTCAGAATCTTCGCTTGGAGTTCAGCTCGATACCCCTGCAAATCACCCATACGGTGTGCTACTCCACTCACTTCGATAGTGAGTAATTGCGGTACCAAAAAGATCCACGACGCGGCGACAAAACCTAAGAGCGAAAATCCAAACAAAGCACTGGGTAAAGACACGCGCGCAAGAATATCGCGTAGCGTGAGTGGCTTTTCGACAATGATGGTAGGGGTGGCTTCGGACATACAAAGAATCTAGATAGTATAGCGGAAAAACGATACAAAAACCACTGATAACATGAGGAGATAATTTCCAAGCCAACAGAAGAATGTGGAAAATCCTGTATTCACTATTCCTTATTCCATTTGACCCTCTCTACGCGTATCCTCTGCCCAGTCCTCTCCTCTTTTGCGTCTAGCCATGGAAGAACTTCTCCAGAAACTCACGGAGTTACGATCGGCCATCTCTACGGGGAAGGACTCACTTTGAGGCTCGGGGAATTCCCGGCGAAATAGCCAAGCTCGAAGCCGAATCGCAGGATCCCAACATTTGGAATGATCAGAAAAAAGCCAATGCTCTATTTGGGCGTTTACGCACTCTGCGTAAGCAGTGGGAACCCACCGCCAAAGCCGCCCAAGATGTAGCTGATTTATTGGAACTAGCACCCATGAGCGAACCTAGCGATCTACCGAGCTTGCAAGCCCAAGTTGAGAGTATTGAAAAGACGTGGCAGGCACTGGAGACTCAATTGTATTTAGGTGGCGAGTTCGATGCCAATAACTGTTACCTTACGCTTTCTGGTGGCGCCGGTGGCACCGAGGCGCAGGATTGGGCCGTGATTCTGTTTCGCATGTACACCCGCTACTGCGAACGCATGGGTTGGAAGACCGAGCTGATCGAAAAGACCGATGGGCAAGAAGCTGGTATTAAATCGGCCACGTTATTCATACAAGGCGATATGGCCTACGGGCACCTCAAGTGCGAAAAGGGTACGCATCGCCTGGTGCGTATTTCGCCATTTGGCGCTAAAGGCTTACGCCAGACGAGCTTTGCTTTGGTGGAAGTATTGCCCGAAGTACAGGAGACAGACGAAATTTCGATCAATCAAAATGATCTACGAGTAGATACCTACCGCAGTGGCGGCGCCGGCGGCCAAAACGTGAACAAGGTAGAGAGTGCTATTCGTATTACGCACATTCCTACCGGCATTGTGGTGGCCTGCCAAAACGAACGCAGCCAGATCCAAAACCGCATGCGCGCCATGGCCATTTTGCAAAGTAAATTATTGGAAAAAAAGCGCCTAGAGGAGCGTGCTCAAAAATCGGAACTGAAAGGTGCCAGTGAGAGCGCCGACTTTGGTCAGCAGATCCGTAGCTATGTTCTACACCCCTACCAAATGGTCAAAGATCTCCGTAATGGCGAAGAGACAGGTAACACTCAAGCGGTGCTCGATGGCGACATCCAAAACTTTATTGAAGCTGAATTAAAACGTCAGGCCAAAGGAGGAGCAGATTTGCGGAATGCGTAAACAATCCTAAAAAATTAATCCTGTTTTTATTTGTTACTTTTTCCGGCGAAAAAGTAACTCCCTAAAGGGACTGCACTGTCAGCCACTCAT
>CAZLUF010000047.1:0-8807 GCA_964562645.1 uncultured Candidatus Peribacteria bacterium | reverse complement strand
GTGAGGCTGCCGCTCTATTAAAGGAAGGTAAAGAGACCGAAGCGAAGGCTGCTCTAGCCGAGTTCCAATCGATTGTTGCAGCAGTGGGTCAAGAGAACACGGTCGATTCCAATGTCTCTGAGCTCATTGAGCAGGAGGTTATTTCGTTAGCTGCTTCCGATTTGGCTGCCGCGCTTCCCAATGATCCTTCGTACATACTCAAGCAAGCTGTGGAGCAGTCTATTCAAGCTCTACCGGATACCATCGCCAAGCCAGATATCGACAGCGAAGCCGTGCTCGATACTCTCACGCTATTGCGACGCCAGGCTAATGATGGCGAAGCCCAAGCTGCCGAACAGCGCTTATCCACCTTAAAATTAGCACTCATTACTTCTGGTGAATACGTTCAACTTTCCGATGGCGCCCGCGCTTCGCTCACAGCTCTGGAAGAATACTTTGTACCACCAACCGAAGATACGTTGGTGTTACCTACCCGTTCAGGAGGTATTTCAGCCAGTCCTAGCGACGGCAAACACCGTACCCAGGCCGAAATCTTTGCAGCGGCTGTGCAAATTCGCAATCGTATTCTGTACACCTACCGCACGCACGAGGGCCGCGAACAGTGGTTGCACCTAGAGGCTAATCGCTTGGGTTCCGATCCCGATAAAGGCTCAATTTTGCGCCAGCTTCGGATTATGCTGCCCGACGGACTACGCGATGCCGCAACTGCCGAATTGCATCGTTTTGGTGCCTCGGTACGCAGTGCCTCTTCGTCTGCAGAACAGGCCGAAACGCCCAGTGAGCCAAGTCTATAGGTGCTGAGGTTTAGTTGTTAACAGGGACAGGGAGTCTTGTCGAATGTGCCTATTTCTGCCATGATGCTCTCCGCCTTGTACAGGCGCTCTTTTCCCACTGGAATTATGATGTACACCATCACCGATTTAAAGCCGGGTACCGCCATTAGCATTGATGGTGAGCCATACTTGGTTGTGAGTTCACAATTTGGTCGCAAAAGCCAAAGTAAGGCCAACATGCAGTGTAAATTGCGTAATTTAAAAACAGGTATGGTGATGGCACGCAACTTCCAAGGTGCCGAAAAAATTGAATCGGCCGATGTTGGTTACCAGCATGTGCAGTTCCTCTACAGTGATAACGATAGTTGCACATTTATGAACCTCAACACTTACGATCAGTTTGCGCTCCAAAAAGATGTGCTCGAAGGTTCAATTGGTTACCTCATTGATGGTCTTGAGTGCGATGCGCTCATGTATGGTGAAAACCCTATTAGTATTCGTTTACCTTCTACGGTTGTCCTGACAGTTAAAGAGACTATCCCAGGTGTAAAAGGTGATACAGCTACCGGTGGCACCAAGCCAGCCACTATGGAAACTGGTCTCACGGTGAGCGTGCCACTCTTTATTAACGAGGGCGATAAGATTGTGGTGAATACTGAAACAGCTGAGTACAAAGAGCGCGCTTAATCCATTTGTTAAATTTTTAACATTATGGAAATACTGCCGTTTCTCGAACAACATAGCATTCAGTACGAGTTGTTCGAACACCCGGCGGTATTTACGTGCGAAGAGGCGGAGCAGCTCTGTCCGCCAATGCCAGGTTTGGCTACCAAGAATTTATTCTTACGTGATCGCAAAGGGCATCGCCACTTTTTGGTGGTAGTGCCTTACCATAAATCTGTCGATCTTAAAGCGCTGACAAGTGTACTGGATATCGACAAGCTCAGCTTTGCTTCCGATGAGCGTTTGCAGATCCATTTGGGTGTGACGCCTGGGTCGGTGACACTACTCGGTATCGCGTGCGATGCTAGCCAGGCAGTGGAAGTAATTCTGGATACAGAAATTGCTAACGCCGAAGCCTTACAGTGTCATCCTTTACGAAACACGGCTACGCTTGTCCTACACAAAGAGGAAATTCAAAAATTCTTGACCTTAACGGGGCATCTTCCAAAGGTTATTGAGGTACCGGCGCGTGTAATGGCTTAAGCTAGTAGCTTCATCAAGATCTCGTTTACTACACCAGGGTTGGCTTGGCCTTTAGTAGCTTTCATTACGGCTCCTACAATAGCTCCAAGGGCAGCCTGCTTGCCGTTTCGGTAGTCTTCCAAAGCCTTTGGGTTCTTAGCCATGGCTTCTTCTACTAACTTTTGGAGAGCGCCAGTATCACTGATTTGGCCCATGCCTTGACCGGCGATAATCGCATCTGGAGCTTGGCCCGTTTTCACCATCTCTTCCAAAACAGTTTTACCAGCATTGCCAGAGATCTTGCCGCTTTCGATAGCACTTACTAATGCCAACATGTGCTCGGGGCTCGGGGCATCGGCAATCGTTTTGTTCTGGGCATTTAGAAAGCCTACTAATTGGGTGAGTACCAAGCTGCTAGCACGCTTTGCATCGCCGGTTTTCGTTTGTACGGCATTAAATAAGCGTTGTAATTTTGGCTCATCGGTTAAGAGCAGTGCTTCGGACGCTGTGAGACCATCGGCTAAATACTGCTGGCGCTGAGCGTAAGGAGTTTTAGGAAGATCGCGGCTGAGCTCGGCAATGCGTTCGGCGGTAATGTGTAGTGGCGTAATATCCGGCTCCGGGAAGTATCGGTAATCATCGGCACTCTCCTTATCGCGGAGCATACGCGTGCGTTCTTCGTCGTCTACCCAGCCCACGGTAATATTGCCTTTAATAGGGCCGCCGGTTTCTTCCCATAACTTACGCAGGCGATTTTCTTCGTATTCCAGGGCTTTTTGAAGCGACTTAAAGGAGTTAAGGTTTTTGATTTCGCTACGGGGATTGAGCTTTTCGGTGCCTACTTCGCGCAGGGAAATAGAGGCATCAAAACGCATCATACCTTTGAACATATCAGCTTCACTGCTATCGATGGACACGAGAATGCGGCGGAGTTCGGAGGCGTAAGCTACGGCCTCATCGGCGCTACGGAGATCTGGCTCGGTGACGATTTCCATGAGCGGTGTGCCCGAGCGGTTGTAGTCGCAGAGGGTCACGGTACCACGGTGGCTAAGTTTACCGGCATCGTTTTCCATGTGCAGACGGTGGATGCGGCACACTTTTTCGGTTCCATGTAAGTCGTAGGTCACCTTTCCGTGCGAAGCGATGGGGAAGTCGTACTGCGAAATTTGAAAGCCCGAGGGTAGATCGGGGTAAAAGTAGTGCTTGCGATCAAAGTGGTTCTCGGGGTTTACGGTGCAGCCGAGTGCTACCGAAGTGCGGATAGCCTTTTCGATCGCGGCAGCGTTTGGCACCGGTAAGGTACCGGGGTGACCCATACAGACTTCGCAAACCGTAGTATTGGCTTCTTTGCCAAAGGCATCGTTATCACATCCGCAGAACATCTTCGTTTTCGTGTTCATTTGGGCGTGGACTTCCAATCCGATGATAACTTCTAATTGTGGTGACATTTGCTCAAATGGAAGCAGAAAAATGTACATGATTCAAGATTGATTTGCAGATATTGGACAAATAACTATATTAGTGTTGTGGCTTACGAAAAAGATGATCACTCTCGGGACGATGAAAATAATGCAATGTTTCGCTATCAGGAAAGCCATTGTGTTGCGGATTTAATGCTCGTGATCAATTCGATGACACCCCGACTAAAGGCTTTTTGTTATCGACACGGGTTGCAGCCGCACGATGTGGATGATCTGTTGCAAGAAGTATGGTCAAAAGTCATTGAAAGCGCACAGGCCTACGAGGGTAGGGGCGATGTACGTTCTTGGATTTTTTCTACGGCTGTACGTGTGCGTTACACCCTATTGCGCCAACGGCATCGCCAGCCTGTGTCCTTGCAGACTGATCTTATAGATGCAGATGATGTTGTGGGCAATGCCGAGCGAAGTGAAGAAAGAGGTCTCCTATGGTCGGCAGTACAGCAGCTGCCACAGCATCAGCGAGTAGTGGCCGAGGCGTGGTTGCGACAGCTATCTGAGCAGCAAATATCAGACGAATTGGATATCCCGGTGGGCACAGTGAAAAGTCGTGGTAATTCCATGCGCAAAAACCTGTACTCCATTCTGGTGTCAAAAGTCGACAATTAATTTCCCATTGAGGTGATCGATCTCGTGTTGGGCTACTCGGGCTTCAAATTCTTTGAGTACCAGTTCAGTCTCGGAGCCCTTAAGATCGGTAAAGCGCACCGTTACTTCGGGGTAGCGGGGGATCTGTAGCCATACGCCTGGTAAGCTCAAGCAGCCTTCTTCGCCCTTTACCAGTTCGCCTTTGGTGCCAATGATCTCGGGGTTCACGAGTGCGCGCATCTTGTTGCCAATGGGTACCAGGCACAGCTGTACGCTTTCGCCCACTTGCGGAGCGGCTAAACCAACACCTTCAGCTGCCACCATCGATTCCAGCATGTTCTCGGCTAACTTAATAACCTCTTTGGTGACCTTAGGTATTTTTTTGGCTTTAGCCCGGAGCACGGGATTATCTTGGCCGGTGACGATGCGGAGTAGTGGCACGTGCGTACTGTATGACAAACTGTGGTTACTCGGAAGTAGGATCAGTGAAAATTATCTATTGTAAGCCAAAATTTTTGATTCGCAGAAGACCAGCACATACTTCGAATCCTTAGATTAATCGCACATCATTTCCTTAAGTGCATTCATCCCTTTCTTTATTAGGGCGACATGGCAAACTGATTTCTATTGTTACTTTTTCCGGCGAAAAAGTAACCAAACCGCCCGCTCTGTGCTTCTTTCAACCTACAGACTCATTCACATACTTTTTACTTCAGGGGTGGGAACCAAAAATGCGCGCGGGTGTGGGATTGCCCCGCCCGTGGCGGGGCGGTAGGCGCGCTCTTTTTTGGTGAGCTTCTTTGGTTACTTTCTTGTCTGGTAGACAAGAAAGTGACAAACAGTCTCATCTTCCCACTCTTTTGGTATCTGAGTGAAAGTTAGAATTTATCAATTTTTACTTTGCTACCGGGGCTGTAATGCTCGCACGTTTTCGCAGATCTTGAATCGAGCTCAGTTTATTATCGTTAACCATCCGTAAGACTGCTTCGGCGGTTAAAAGGGCATCGGCCAGCGCCCGGTGACGATTCTCTTGCGGGTGGACCAAGTTGAACCGGCGGCAGATCATATCCAAATTGTGCCGGAATTCGCGTGGGTACAGGTTTTGACTGAGCCGCATGGAGCACAGACACTCGGGTAGTTCAATGTAGCCCCAGCACGATTCCTTTTCGCTCTGCAAAAAACCAAAATCGAATTGAGCGTTATGGGCCAGTAGAATAGAGCCTGTCGCAAATTCTAAAAACTGCGGCAAAACGACATCAATGGTTGGGGCATTGGCAACCAACTCATCGGAAATTTTATTGATTTGCTTGGCTTCCAAAGGGATCTCGCGCTCGGGGTTGATGAACGATTCGAATGTGCGTTCGCGGAGGATCTCACCGTTTTCTACCCGCACCCCAGCAATCTCGATAATCCGGTGACCTTTGCGGGGGTCTAGCCCGGTTGTTTCGATATCGAAGATGGTAATAGCTGGTAGTGGCACGGGAGGGGACTGTACCGAGACTTGTGAGTCGAGGCGAGTGGGTTTCGGTTGACGACAATCCACAGCTGACATTCAGTGCATCGAGGTGCAGTTATTTCCGCCATCGCAGCAGGTTTCGCACAGTTGCCCGCAGCGCATGCAGAACTTTTTGAGTTTTTTATCAATCAATTCGCCCTGGCAAATAGGGCAGCAGTCTTTGGGCTGAGGAGCATCAGAAAATGGAGCACATGCATGACTCATGTGCTCCATATACTACCCCAATTCTTCCTTATACCTTAAAACGCGTAAGCCTCCTCGCCATGCAGGGCACGGTCGAGGCTAGCCTCTTCATCTGCCAGAGATACGCGCGTATCCATTACCATCATAATGATTTTGATAATGATGTACGTACCCACAAAGGCGAAGGCCATGGCAATCACAGTGCCGTAAATATTTGCGAGGAACTGGCCCATATTTCCTTCAATCAATCCGGAGAAGCCACCAATTTCTTTGGCGGCAAACACGCCAGTAAGAATGCTACCAATTATTCCACCAACACCGTGGCAGCCCCAGACATCGAGTGCATCGTCCCACTGCATGCGGATCCTAAATTTAATGGCAAAGAAACAGCCAACGGCAGCTACGACGCCAATGATCATCGATGAGACGGCCGAAACGTAACCGGCTGCAGGTGTAATGGCTACCAAGCCAGCTACGGCTCCGGTAAGTGCACCAACCATGCTTGGGCGTTTATCGAGACTCCACGAGAGTAATAACCAGGTCACCATAGCTACGCTTGCGGCGACATCGGTGTTCAAAAATGCCATAGCAGCCTGACCATTAGCAGCTAGAGCACTACCAGCATTGAAGCCATACCAGCCAAACCACAACAGCGCGGCACCCAAGGCTACGTGTGTGATGTTATGCGGCATGTGTTCAGGATTTTTGCGCTTGCCTAAAGCAAATACACAGGCCAAAGCTCCCATACCGGCACTGATGTGCACTACGGTACCACCAGCAAAATCGAGCGCGCCGAGTTTAGAGATAAAACCGCCACCCCATACCCAGTGCGCGAGTGGTGCGTAGATGAAGATGCTCCAGAGGACTAAAAATACCAAGTAACTTTTAAAGTTCATACGTTCCGTAAATGCACCCGTAATCAAAGCGGGGGTAATGACAGCGAACATCATTTGGAACATAAAGAAGGCTGCAAACGGAATGGTGGTGCCATAGACCGTGTGGGCAGCCAGGCCTACATTTTTCATGGCGACGTAATCCAAGCCGCCGATAAAGCCATTCATGTCTGTGCCAAAAGCGAGAGTAAACGTGAGTAGGGCCCATAATGTGGTTACCACTCCCATCGAGATGAAGCTCTGCATCATCACAGTCAGCACATTTTTACGTTTGACGAGTCCGCCGTAGAAGAAGGCCAGGCCAGGCGTCATGATCGCTACCAGTGCGGTAGAGATGAGAACGAAGGCGGTATTACCAGCGTCGATCATATGAAGTAGGGGAAGAAAAGAGATCTACGAAACAACCGGGCCGACTGGCCCGGTTGTGAAAATGCGGAGGATCAAACGTCGTAGTACTTAAAGAATTCTCCAGCCGTGGGGCGCTTGCGCTCATCGGCTACTTCCGCGCGCTTAACGGCAATAAAGTCATCGAGGAAGCGCTTATTAAACACATCGCCTTCCAGTAGGAACTTGTAATCTTTCTCTAGGGCATCGAGTGCGCCCGAGAGATCGTGTGGTGCGTGTGGGATCTTAGCGAGCTTATCAGCCGACATGTCGTACAGGTTTTCGTCGGTTGGCTGACCTGGATCGATCTTGTTTTTAATGCCATCGAGACCTGCGAGGAGCATGGCTGCAAAACAGATGTAAGGGTTAGCAGCTGGGTCTGGAGAGCGCAGCTCAATACGCTTGGATTTGGGATTTTCCGAATACATCGGAATACGAATGGCGGCTGAACGGTTACGAGCCGAGTAGATAAAGTTCACGGGAGCCTCAAAGCCTGGGACCAGGCGCTTGTAACTGTTTGTGGTGGGGTTGCAGAGGGCGCAGAGTGCCTGGGCGTGCTTGAGGAGACCACCCATGTAGTACATGGCCATTTTGCTCAAACCAGCATACTCAGATCCGGCAAAGAGTGGCTTACCAGCCTTCCATAAACTCTGGTGGGTATGCATACCCGAGCCATTATCTCCATAGATAGGCTTAGGCATAAACGTCACACTCTTGCCGTATTGGGCAGCCACGTTGCGGCAGATGTACTTGTAGCGCATGAGCTTATCGGCCATGGGAAGCAGGCGATCGAACTTCATATCAATTTCGGCCTGGCCACCGGTAGCTACTTCGTGGTGGAAGGTTTCGATTTCGATGCCAGCCTTTTCCATTTCCATCACCATGGCGGCCCGAACATCTTGGTGTTTATCGTGTGGTGCAGCAGGGAAGTAACCCTCTTTGTGACGAATGGTATAACCGAGCGAAGGCTCTTCGTCGCAACAGCCACCGCCATCGCTGTTCCAAGTGGCTTCGATGCTATCGACTTTGTAGTGGGCAGCTCCTGTGCCAACGTTGTAGCTTACATGGTCGAAAATGAAGAATTCGGCTTCTGGACCAAAGAAAGCTGTATCAGCCAGACCCGATTTCTGTAGGTAAGTCATGGCTTTTTTAACAATCGTGCGAGGGCTGCGCTCGTAGAGCTCTTTGCTGTGTGGCTCGCGAACATCACACATCATGGACAGAGTTGGCTCCTCAGTGAATGGATCGATGAACGCGCTATCTGGATCAGGAATCAGTAACATGTCGGACTCGTTGATCTGCTGAAAGCCACGGATGCTACTACCATCGAAACCAGCTCCATCCTTTAATACATCTTCCAGTTGATGAATGGGTTTACTGGTGTGGTGGAGCGTGCCAGGCACGTCTACGAATGTAAGATCAAGCACGGTGCAGCCGTGCTTCTTGGCTAGGGCAATTACCTCTTTAGCGGTCATGTGCGAAGGGGGTAAAGAAGAATAGGAACGTGGCGATTTGTAGCGTAAATCTCGCATACTGCGCCACTGCATTTTTGAGCACAGAAATTGAACTGTACAAAAAAATAACAACAGAACAGATTCAGTTTTTTTCAGCTTCAGTTAGAGCTTTTGTGGTGATAACATATCTATGGTCATTTTGGGTTTTAGATTTTGCTGTCAGAAAGTATTACATCTTGTCACTCTCTGTTTCTATGGCCAAGGACCTCCTCCACATTCTCCAGGCAGTTGGCTTCTCGGATCGCGAGGCACAACTGTATGTAACGGGTCTGCAAATGGGCTCCGCCCCGGCC
>CAZLUF010000046.1:0-9215 GCA_964562645.1 uncultured Candidatus Peribacteria bacterium | reverse complement strand
TGGTCTTGATACAGGAGCCCGCCGGACCGGCGTGGCTTCTTTTGATACAGAGGTGGGTTTTGCGTTGCCTCTACCTACTATTATTCATACGAATCAAGAAGAACTCCTGGTAGCACTAGAGTCACTCGTACGCATGCGCAAGATTGATCGGATAATTATTGGTCTCCCACGTTTACCTAATGGCGAGGAAGCTGAGCAGGCCGAGTGGGCCAGAGGTGTGGGTTCCCAATTGGAATCGAAAGGCATAATTGTGACATTCATCGATGAGCGTTTTACTACCCCGCGACAGATTAAAGCGAAAGATCGTCGCCGTCGTAACGACCTTGCGCCGATCAATAGTTACGATGGTGATGCCGCGGCTGCGTGTGCGATTTTGGGCTCTATTAGCCCTCAGCAATTGAAAGAATGGGGGCAGGGGCAGGCCAAAAAAATCAGTACTTGACAGTATGTCAATGAATTAGTATTGTTGCATACTTTCCGTATGTGACTACCTTAAGTATTCTTTACTTCTTATTAAGGAGACATATCGGAACGCCTTCGTCTACAGGAGTTGATCATGGATCTTTCGCTTCTGTCAATTATCTGGTAAAACGAAGGTTGTTTCCCACCCCCCGATTCCTATGTCCGCTCTCGTCTCTCAAGCGACCACAGGACAGATGCAGCCTGGATCAGCGCAAATCTCGCTGAACCTCCAGGAGCTTCTCAACAACCTTTTCTTGGTTCTTACCGAGAAGGAAGTTACTGTTATCAAGAAGCGCTTTGCGCTTTTCGGCCAATCCAAACATACATTGGAGAAAATTGGCAAGCAGTTTAAGGTCACACGTGAGCGTATCCGTCAAATTGAGAACATTGCGCTGAGCAAATTGAAGCGCACGGTGCGCACCACTCGCCTCGATGAGGTCAACGAAATGGCCAAAGGCATTTTGCGTACACACGGTGGTGTGATGACAGAAGATGATGTGATCACCATGGTGCTCCGTCGTATTCATGGTTCCACAAACGTCGATGGTTCCGTGCTTCGCCTCTCTTTCACTATTGATCAAGAGATGAGCGGTGAGTGCAGCGGCAAGTCCTTAAAGCCACTCTGGCGTTTGGCTACCCTTTCGGGTGATGATGTCGAATTGATTATTGATAACATGGTCAAGATCTTGCGTAAGCGTAAGACGTGCATGAAGCAGGACGAGTTGATCTCGGCAATTCAGGCTCTTAACTTGTTTAAAGATCGCGTACCAAGTCGTGAGCTCATCACTTCTTGTATGCGCTTAGATCTCCGCCTCAAGGAAATCGACGAGGGTTGGGGTCTTACCGAGTGGCGCTTTGTTCGCCCTCGCAGTATCCGCGACAAGGTCGAAATTATTCTTCGCAAAGCTTCTCAGCCACTCCACTTCCTCGAAATCGCCAACCGCATCCGCGAGGCTCGCTTCGATCATAAAAACGTCACTGTTCAGGCTGTTCACAACGAACTCATCCGCTACCCACAGTTTGTGCTTGTTGGTCGTGGTTTATACGGTCTCCGTGAATGGGGCTTTGAGCCAGGTACAGTGGCCGATGTCATTGAGCGCATTTTGGTCGAAAAGGGTCCGCTCAGCAAAAAAGAGATTATTGCCGAGGTAGCCAAGCAGCGTACGGTAAAAGTAGGTACGATCTCGTTAAACCTCCAAAAGATGCCATACTTCACTCGTGTGGGTCGTGCTGTCTACGCGTTTGATGCTGCTAAAAAACCAGGCGCCATTGCGTAATCTCCCTCAATCCTGATTCTTAAACCCCGGTCCGCCGGGGTTTTTTTTGTTATTGATGTGCTTAGGGTAGTTTTTTGAGGGGTCAAAAGCAGAGGTAGTTTCTACTTTCTTTTTCAGCCAAAAAAAGAAAGTAGCAAAGAAAACTCACCAAAAACCAACGCGCCCACCCGCCCTGTACCGATCGCTTCGCTCTGGTACAGGGCAATCCCACCCCCGCCGGTGGTTTTTGGGACGCCTCCCCTGAAGTAAAAAGTATGTGAATAATCATGTAGGCTAAAAGAAGCACAGGGCGGGAGGTTTGCGCGCCACGGGGGGTGAAGGGGCGGTCGAGCGCGCAGCTTCTTTTCAATCTTGAATACCCTTAATTTGGCTCATGATCAAAATTAGTGATGCTCGACGGTTGGTGATTGGCGCGCAGGCGTTTTGGTTACTTTTTCGCCGGAAAAAGTAACAATACTATTAACCGAGATGCTAATTCTTTTGTCGCCCTGACAAAGAAAGGGAAACAGCCGTATTTGTTTGGTTACTCAAAAGAAATGTAGCTTAAATCCTCTCCCCTCCTACGATTTCTGCGCTACACTGGGTTTATGCGTCGGTTAATTTTAGCCATTATCGGTACGGTCATTATTGTCGGGGTGATCTTTTTTATTACCTCGACACACGATGTTCTGCCTCCTCTGCCTCAGGGCGTACAGCAAGTGAGTGGACACCTGGAGCGGGCCGAGCTCTCGCGCGTGCGTCGTGGCACACATAAGCTCACGGCTGGCAGCGGTACTATTTTGGCATATGTAGAAAGTACAAGTGTGCTCCTGCGTTCACTCGAAGATTCCGATGTGGTACTCGAGGGAATGTATGAGCGAAATGTAGATCCAAAAGATCCATTGGTGTTGGTGGTAAGTAAATTAGTCTCGGGTGGCCCAACTACACTGCGGCCAGTGACCATCAAAACACCAGCCTTGTCGCTGGAGGTGCCAGAAAACTGGCGTCTGCAGTCTCAAGAGCTCGTGAGTGAATTTTCGGTTGATACCCAAACGGGCATGATTCTTCGTGTGGAATCGGTGAGTATGTCAGCTCTGCCATTTGATTTTCGTACCTTCACACCAGTCGGAAATGCTGAACTCAAAGTCCAGCCCACGGTGGTAGCCAACGAAACCTCAGCACTCACTTGGGATCCCGCCTTCAAACAATTAGCTGTGTATGTCCAATTTGGCAGCGGCAAGGTCGCTAAGGGGCCAGCGGTTGTACGTCTAGCCTTCCCGAACAGCGAGTGGGGCCCAGGCGTGATCAAGAATTCTGTCCCAGCTCGCGTGCTGCAAACCGTACGTGGTGCGTATTCTAGTTCATCTTCCTCTAGTCGATCGGGTAAAACAGGCGCGGCTGCGGCCACAGGTTCGGTGGCTGTTGGTCAGCCGTGTGGCGGTCCGGCAGGTGTACTCTGCAGTGCTGGTTCATACTGCGATCTCTCGGGAGATCCAAAATCTGGCATTGGCGTATGTAAGGGGTATTAAGTCGAGAACTACTTTTGCTTGTAGTGCGCAAACCGATATTTGATGATATTGGCCGCCCCAAACAGGCCAAACAGAAAGAAGGGGCTTAAGAGGGCGTATTTGCCAAAGACCTTCCAGGTCTTCTCTTTTTTAAATCGACGGTCAGACACGTGGATCGTTACCGGCACAATTCCAAAGCGGCCACGCCGCGCAGCTCGTCTTATAAACGAAATATCATCGTAGGTATGCGAACTCGTAAACCCTTTGCAGTGCAAAAAATGCTCACGCGTTACTACTATGCAGCAACCAGCTCCAGATGGAGCGATCTTCTGCAGTAACCAAAAGATCCCGCCGAAGACAGCAAAGCCGGTTTTAACACCAAGTGTTGATTTATGTGGCCAAAACCACGGGCAAGCCACATGGTAATTCTTGCGTGTAAAATGTGTAATGATGCGTTCGAGCGCCTTCGGCGCCAGGCGTACATCGGCATCGAGAAAGACCAGAATGTCGCCCTGAGCTGCATGGCCACCCGTACTGCGTTGGTGCCCAACACCTCGGTGTGTGCGGATAACCTGAGCACCGCCACTTGTGGCTACAGCCACGGTTTGGTCACTCGATCCCCCATCGACTACTAAAACTTCATGGGGTTTTAAAGTTTGTGCCCGGAGATCTTGGAGCAAAAGTGGTAAATGCTGCTCTTCTTCAAGGGCTGGAATGATGACGCTTATGTGGGGATATGGCGACTTCATAGGCGGATATCCCAAAAGAGTACAAAACCAACCAAGGCATTGAAGAGCGGCATTAAGCGATAGACCCGGAACACGTGGCCAGATGGTTGTGTTGTGAGCCCAAAACCGATGATGGGATAGATGAGTGCCAACCAGGGTGCCAGAGTGAGTTCTGGTATCAACCAACTACAGAGCGCAGCTATAGACCAGAGTGTGCCAGTGAGGGCCAGGGCACCGGTATGTCCGCAAGCAATGGCAGTGGTGTGTAACTTGGCCTTGGTATCGGGCACGATATCGGGAATGGCCGAAAACAAGTGCATGGCCGCACTCCAGCTCCAGCCACCGAGGAACACGACCAGCGGAATCGATTGGTGGCTCAATCCGGCGATAGCGCAGCCGGGCAAGATGTAAAGGACATTGCTGAGGGAATCGACAAATGCTCGGCTTTTGAGTCGCAGCGGTGGTGCGCTGTAAACGGCTCCGAGAATTAAAAAGAGGCCAGTCCAAACCATGGTAGGCAGTGATCCACTGACCAGCGCGGCAATTAATACAACGCTGGCAGAAAGCAGAACGCTTGTACGCAATACATCGTGCTGATGTTTTTGGACTCGCACTTCGTACTCATTTTTTTTGTCGTTGTGTGCATCGGTATCGCTATCGCATAAATCATTGATGCCGTACAAAAAGAGATTTGCCGGTAGTGTCCAACTTAAAAGAACGAGCCAAGTAGGTATGTGACTCAGCAGTTCCAGTGGATTTGGACTGGCAGCAACGCCAATGAGAGCAGGTCCAACCAGGTAGAGCCAGAACCGCGGCCGCGAGATGGCAAGTAGGTGTGGCACTTAACTGTTGAGTGGTGTGGGGAGTGGCCCGCCGGAGCGATCGCCTAGAATACGTTTCAGTACCAGCTCAGCACCAATCAGACAAATAGGCATACCGATACCTGGTACGGTGTTTCCACCCACGTAATACAGGTTCTGCACCTTGCGGTTCCAGTTATTGGGCCGCAGCAGCGATGTTTGCCGGAGGGTGTGGGCCAAGCCGAGTGCAGTACCACGTACGCTCAAGTACCGTGTGCGGAAATCTTGGACAGAAAAACGCTCGCGTACCTTCACGCGCTCACGCAATTTCGGAATCTGCATTTTTTCGCCAATGCGATCGAGCATGCGATCTTCAAATTCTTGCTGCTCCCCTACCGGTCGCTCAAAGCCCGGAGCAATGGGTATGAGCACAAATAGGTTCTCGTGGTCCTTTGGAGCTACGCTTGCGTCGGTTCGGCTGGGCGCACACACATAGAGGCTGGGATCGGTCGGCCAGCGTGGGTTGCCAAAAATGGTATCAAAGTGCTCGTCCCAGTTTTTAGCGAACACAAAGTTATGGTGAGCCAGGCTCTCGGCGCGGCCTTCGATTCCTAAATACAGAATTTGAGCCGATGGAGCCAGCACGGCCTTGCGCCAGTAACGTTCACTGGTGGTCCCAAGACCGGGTGCCAGCAACTTGGTATCGGTCCAGTGACGATCAGCATTGCTGATCACGATATCCGCCGCGATCTGTTCACCGTTTTGTAGTATCACACCATTTGCCTGACCTTTGCTTACGGTAATTTGAGACACTTCGCTATGGCAGCGGATCTCCACGCCGCGTTTTTGGGCCAGGTTTACTAAAGCTGTGACAAGAGTGCCGAGTCCGCCCTGGGGGTAGTACACACCTTGCGACACATCAATGTGTGTCATGATGCTATAGAGCGAGGGGCAGTTCTGCGGCGAGTTCCCTAAGAACACCAGCGTGTACTGCAAAATCTGTCGTAACTCATTACTACTAAAGAGCCCTTTGGTGTATCGATCCATCGATTTCAACATCGTGATCCCTTTGGCTTGCTTGGCCAGTTCCGGGACAATGAAATCGCGCAGACGATCGATATTACGATACAGAAAGTGCTGCATCGAAATGGCGTACTTGCGTGCAGCTTCGTCTAAGTACTCGTGGATGCGCGGTGTACAACCGGGTTCGAGTGCTTCAAACGTCGGTAGATCTTTCGTGAGATCCGAGTGAATATCTACAGGCGCCGGGCGGCCAGGGAAGAAAATGCGGTACGAGGGGCTCAGTTTTTCGAGCGTCAGGTGGTCGGCTACTTTTTCGCCCAGGAGTGCAAAAAAATGTTCAAAGACATCGGGCATTAAGTACCACGAGGGTCCCATATCGAACGTAAAGCCATTTTTTTTGAGTACGCTCATACGTCCCCCTGGTTGTTCGTTGCGTTCGAGCACGGTAACACGGTGACCAGCCTGAGCCAGCAAGCAGGCACTGCCCAGTCCTCCAATGCCCGAACCAATAATGACAATGTGTTTGCTCATGAGAAGTAGAGGGTTTTAAGTAAGAGGAGGAGTTTTACAAAGTCATTCGTACGTGCGCGGTGGCGGAACACGTCGTACTGGTTTTTTTCGATCTGATCCAAAATGCGCGAGTACAAAATGCGGCTGAGTCGCACTGGCTTTTGGGCAAAATTGGGGAGCGCGGCTATGCCCATATCGGCTGTTACATACAGCGCGCGTGCTCGTGAAATGTAGACCTGCAGTAATTGCTTGAATTGAGGCGTCACACGAGCTGCGGCAATGTCTTCGATACTCACGCCGGTTGCCTTTAGGTCTTCTTCGGCCAGATACAGACGGCCGCGCGCGTGGTAGTCTTCCGAAATATCGCGCAGAAAATTGGTGAGCTGCATGGCTTCGCCAAGTGCCTTGGCTTGAGCTAGCGTTGGCTCATCGGTCACTCCACAGATCCGACACATGGCGAGGCCTACCACCGAGGCCGAGCCGTAAACATAATCATCAATCAATTGTTGGTAGGTGGCATACCGTTCGGTATGGAGATCGCGGCGCATAGCTCCCAAAAATGCATCGGCGTAACTTTTAGGAATCTGGTAATGGCGAAATAACTGAACAGAGGCACGTAAGACCGGTTCGGTACTAGTCCCGCTGACGTAGGCTTTTTCCCACTGCTCTACCCAGTCTTCAAACACCGCTTCAATTTTGGCAGGGTCGCGCTCAGTCGGCTCGTCTACCAAATCATCTGCCACGCGTACAAACGCGTAGAGCACTTGCACGGCTGTGCGTTCGGCGGCAGGAAACAGGCGCGTGGCCAGCGCGTACGAGGTGGCGTGCTTTTTTTGAATAGCCGCACAAATTTCGATATCGCCGGGCGCAAAAATAGATTCCTTCATGGTAGGCGCGCTTCAAAAAAAGTGAGGAGTGATTCCAAGGCAAGGTTTGCGTCTTTGGGTAACGGCGAGCTCTGTAATGTGGCGCGCGCTTCATTAAATGTGGCTTTGGCGCGCTCGCGCACAGATTCAATAGCTCCCGATTCATGGAACATTTGCCTGGCACTGTGGAGCTTACTGGGAGAGAGAACATGTCCCCAAAAACTTTCGAGCATGGCACCATCTTCAGCCGTGCCGCGTTGACGAACTTTAGCCGTGAGCAATGTATGTTGACGTTGTGTTAAATCGGCCCCGGGCATTTTGCCGAGCGTCGCTTCGTCGGCGAGCAGATCAAGCAGATCATCTTCCAGCTGGAAGCCAAGCCCCAGGGCTGAGCCAAACGCTTCGCAGAATTCTAAAATCTCGGTGCCTCCACCACCGAGAATGGCTCCTATTTGCATAGGGCGTACAAAGGTATAGAGCGAAGTCTTTAAGTGATGGCGATCTAAAATTTCGCGCTCACGGACATCGCGACGGGTGGTAAATTCCACATCTAAATGTTGTCCAATCACGACTTCGCGGCTCATTTGAATCAAGAGCTCATGTGCGCGGCGAACGCGGTCTTGTGGAATGTCCGAATCGAGTTGTTTCAGTAAAAATTGATGTACCAAACTTAATAGGAGATCCCCGGCCAAAATAGCTTCGGCCATGGCAGTGCTGCGCGTATCACCAGTGGCCCCACTTTGGGCCAGGCGTATCCGTACTGCTGCATGCATGGTGGGTTTACCGTGGCGCTCTTCGGCATTATCCATCACGTCATCGTGTACCAACGCAAAGAGATGGAACGTCTCTAAGGCAACCAGTGTCGGGGTAATAGAGGCATCAGTGGTGCCCTGACAAGCCTGAAACAACAGTGAGGCCACAAATGGCCGCGCTCGTTTACCGCCCGCATTGGCTAACGTAATGAGATGTTCGTAGGTATGGAACACACTTTCATCACTGCTGCAGGCATGAATACGGTCTATTTCGCAGCGTAGGGCTGCCTCTAGTGCCAGATTAAAGCGGCTAGCAAATTGGTTGATACTTTCCACGTGGTCAGAATAGCATTTTAGAGTTTTTGGCGTGCGACATTTCTTCTTTTCATGCACGTTCTTTGTATTGGTGGAACAGTTGAGGTGTACACACGTACACCAACACATTTTTATGGAGCTGCAATATCACCTGATTTGACGAAGTTTTTTGAGGCTGTATCTTTGCAGTGTACATACGTACACCTCCATCCGGATCCACTTTCCGTCGAGGCCTCCTTTTCTCCCTCCCTCCCCCACCCTACTATGGGCAAGACATCCTCCTCTACTTCCACTATGGAACCGGTTACTACTTCTAAGTCTAAGTCTGCAAGCGATTCGAAATCTATTGCTTCGGCCAAGGTCGATGCAATTAAAATGGCTCTCTCCGAAATTAAAAAGAAATATGGCGATGGTGCCATTATGGAATTGGGTAATGCACCCACCGTGGCCATCGAACGCTTTTCCACTGGTTCGCTCGGGCTCGATATCGCCCTTGGCGGCGGTATTCCCCGCGGACGCATCATCGAAATTTATGGGCCAGAATCTTCGGGTAAAACGACCATGGCTTTGCACTCGGTTGCTGAGGTACAAAAGGCTAAGGGGCGGGCTGCCTTCATTGATGCTGAGCATGCACTCGACGTGCAGTACGCTAAAAAAATTGGTGTCGATATCGATGATCTCTTAGTGGCTCAGCCCGATAACGGCGAACAAGCCCTCGAGATTGCCGAAACACTCGTTCGCAGCGGCGGTGTAGATATTGTTGTGATCGACTCAGTAGCGGCGTTAACGCCCCAGGCCGAAATCGATGGCGCCATGGGCGATTCTCACATGGGTCTTCAGGCGCGCTTAATGAGCCAAGCTCTGCGTAAGCTTACATCTATTGTTAGTAAAACAGGCACCACCGTAATCTTCATTAACCAGCTACGTATGAAGATTGGTGTGATGTTCGGTAATCCCGAAACCACTACCGGTGGTAATGCACTCAAGTTCTATGC
>CAZLUF010000045.1:0-9417 GCA_964562645.1 uncultured Candidatus Peribacteria bacterium | reverse complement strand
AGGCGTCCAAAAACCACAGCGGGTGTGGGATTGTCCCGCTTTTAAGCGGGACGGGTGGGCGCATTGGTTTTTGGTGAGTTTTCTTTGCTACTTTCTTTTTCTGGCTGAAAAAGAAAGTAGTCTACGGATTTTCTAAATCCTTTATATACTAGACAGATGTTATTGACACTATAAAATAAATATATAATATGTCAACAGTGCTCTTTGAGAACACTGGCACAGTCGTATTTCTACGCTTTTGATAGTCTTCGAAGCAAGCCATAAGCACACTCCTGCCTGTGTATTTGTTGCTTGCTTCGGGTATCCGAGCAGCCGCCGAAAGGCGAGTTACTAGTCGTGGTTGGTGTACAAGGATCCTGAGTCATGAAAGACTCACGCAGGAAGAGCCGAGCGAAGTACCGCAAATTGTTACACTTCCTTCGCCCGCGTATTGAGGAATTAGAAGATGTCATCTTCAATTCCCCACAATTGCAGGCAGAGGCTTGGAAACAAATTACGGCAAAGTCGCCCAGCAAAACGGAATTGCGTCTGATTATGAAGTACGTCCCCTCTCTGCGCATACGTGCCTGGAGAAGACTACGGACAGAATCACTGACGAATTCCGAATTGATTTGGGTGATTCGGCACTTTAAGGCCTTTGGAGAAGTGGCAGGCGAACGCCTGTTAAAAGCTGATCCTACCGATGTGGAACTGGGATACATCATTCAGTGGGTTCCCGGGTGCCGCAGGTGGGCGGGCCTTAAATTGTTTGGATTATCTGCGGGACCGTTTTCGACACTCTCCGAAATGCTAGAAAAGCAGATCTTGCGCAGCCGCCTTTTGCTGAAGGTAGTCCCTTTGGGGCCTGCTCTAGAGGCAATGCTTGAGCTGTTTCCCGATCTGCGCTTGCAAGTCTTCAGTGACATTCTTCGCACAATGCCATCTGAAGAAGCTACGAAATTTTTAGACAGAAACCTGACCAAGCGGGCATACAAGTTTGTGTCGAAAGAATAAGTAGAGCTCTGTAGAACGACCGTGCCGCGAGTGTCCGCACTCGCAATATATCCCCGTGCAGCACGGGGATTTTTTATTGTGCAACAATTCTCAAAGTACAAAAAAACCGCCCCGCGGTCGCGAGACGGTTTTAGATGTTAGAGAGAAAGAGCGACGCCGCCCCTTGCGGGGCAACCGGGGCAATCTACACATGCTTGTTTCTGAATGCAAGCTTTTTCGGCACATTTGTACCAAGAACTCGGCTTGACGCCACTTCGACCCCAAAAACCGCTTGTTTTTAAGCCTTACAGGAATAGAGTATTAAGCCAATGAATAACGTATACGCTCAGTATCGGCTAAACGGCGAAGCACGCCTGTGCCGCAAGCTCGATAACCTGCGTGACTGGGCCAGCCAGTATCCCAACGCCTACGGCAAAGTAGAAGGTGCTGGCGCTGGAGTAGTAGATTACGCCATGCGTATTCCTGCGGCCGTTGGACATGTCACTCGCTTTGTCGATGCCGGAATCCGTGATCTACTGGGCGTAGAAGCAGAACCAGTGAATCCAAACAGCATGCTCCCCTACACCATGCGCGGTGTTAAGACTGCACTTAATGGAGTTTTTTCACTCAAGCCCGGAATGGTACTGAGTGGAGCTTGGGATGCTGTAGGTAATGTGATTCCCGATGCGCTTGATACTGTAAGTGGTGTAAAACACACACCATAAGAAGCCTGTCCCATTGAGCGCAGCCGATGTGTGCTATCCTCTGAATATGCCGACCTTCGATTTTCAGTGCCAAAAGTGCCAACACGTTTTTGAATTCAATCGCCCCTTTGGCAGTACCGAAAAACCAGCCTGTCCTAAGTGCAACAGTAAGCGCACCGAAAAACAATTCAGTGCCCCTGCGGTAGTATTTAAAGGCAGTGGTTGGTACAAGACCGATTCGCGACCCGTGGCCAAAGCTCCCAAGGCAGAAGCTGTGACGACCGAACCAGCCAAAGCAAGTGATAAGACCGAAGCAAAGCCAGCTGATTCAGCTCCCGAGAAGCCCACAGAGAAAAAGTCTGATGCAAAACCAGCGGCTGAAAAGAAGTCAGAGCAAAAGAAGAAATAGGAATAGTGAAAGTATTCGGTGTGTTCAGTATTTCTTTTGCGCAACCGAAAAAGAGGTAGTTGTTACTTTCTTGTCTGCCAGACGGCAGACAGGGAAAAGTCGCTGAAAATGACAAAACTCGGTGAATACCTGTGCTTCTTTATTAGCTATCAGGTTGGCAGAAGACTTGTTCAACTCCTGAATACCGTGCTCCTCGGGCATGTAATTTTCGGTGTGGGTTAAGGCGGCACAGAGCGAGTGGTACCGCCACCACGCTTGTCCGTCCGTAGTCCTGAGCGAGTCGAAGGACTCACTACAACATGTCATCCCGAGCGTAGCCGAGGGATAGTAGGCATTATTCATATTCTCTTAAAACCCCTAAAGTGAAGTCTAATTGACTTTTTGGCTAAAATAAGAGAAAATAGAGGTACACATGGGTAACAGCCCCACCCTCACCGAAGCGGCTCCTGTCGCCACAAAAAATATCGAAACAAGTAAGTTGATTGTCAGGCAGCCAACCAAGTTAGCCGAACTCACAAGTTTACTCGAAACTTTCGAAAACTTGAGCGCTCGCGTGAGCGAAAAATCGGGTGAAGATCGCTCGGGTGATATGGGAGGTGCAGGTGGTGGCAGCGGTGCTGGCAGCACCAAGCAATCGGCTCGCGATGCAGCTATTGCCGCTATGCCCGTAGCTAAAGTTCAGCAAGAAAAACTGGAGCGACACATTAGAGCCGAAATTAGTAAGTTGGATAAGCAGGCGAAATTAGCCGCGCTCGCCAGCACTACCAAACCTGGTGGGGCCCATGCCTTAAACGATCTCTACGCCAAAATCCGCCGCTTAAATGGTCTTTTGGCCGAAATTCTAGAAGCGTCGGCAGAAGTCCTCAAGCGCCTGTACGTACGTGTGTTTATCGATCGTCAACAGATTTTGTAGTGTAATTGTCATGGTGAGGCGCAAGACAATGTCTGGTTCGAGGTGTTTGCATTTGCAAACACACCTCACCAGGACATTGGTGAGCCTCGAACCATGATCCCCTATTTCTTAGCAGAATGTTTTTCGTCGTGCTTGTGGTGAGCGTTCTTTTTCTGTTTTTGATCCATCCAATCGAGCACCCAAGCAAATACCTGGTCCGCAATTGTGAGTGGCTTTAAGAGCACCATCTCTACCTGCTCGGTCATATCCTCAAAACGACGGACGATCTTTCGCACATCTACCAAGATAAGAATGAGGTGATACAGCACCACCATTACCATTAGACCTACTACGCTATAGAGAATCCGCATGGCCATGACGACGTCGATTGTGGTCGATCCCTCGGGCATGGTGGTGATTGTACAAAAAATGTAGACTATAAATCAATGACATCCCGAATTTTTGTGTTCATAGAGCGTTTATGGCACCTCCCCAAACGAACGGCACAACTGTGTGTTCGGGTGTATCAATCCACATTATCTCCAGATCACGGGCCACTGAAGCACTATTTTTCGCCGGGCGTGTGCAAGCATTATCCTACATGCTCCCAGTACGCCCTGGAGCAATTGGAACGATCGGGATTCATCCTGGGCTCCATAAAGAGCCTGGCACGCCTACTCACCTGCCACCCGTGGCGCAAACCCCACCCCAAGCGCCTGGAACAGATGATGAAAGAGGTACTTCCTAAGTGATAAATTTTACGTACAATAGGTCCGCCAGTCGCCGTGCGGGCGTCGTATAATGGCTATTACCTCAGGTTTCCAACCTGATGACACGGGTTCGATTCCCGTCGCCCGCTCCACAAATTCGACTCAAAAACTAAAAAGAATCCCCGTTAATGACATATTCCTTATTGTGACGTACAGTTGCACTGTGAAGCAGTATCTCTTTTCCCTCCTCCAAAAAGCTGGTTTCCGTGAAGAAGAAGCACGATTGTACGTAGCTTTGCTCAAATATAAACAGGCCACACTCACTGAATTGCATGTGCAGACTCAATTGAGCCATACCACGACGTATCGTACGATTCACCGCCTAATCGAACGAGGTCTCATTGAGCAAATACCAATCAATAAAAAACAATCTGCATACAAGGCACTACCGCTTACTGCACTCATTCCTTCTATTCGAAAGGAACAATTACAGATCCAAAAATTAGAGTTGGCTCTCAAAAAACTGGATCACCTATTGCCGTATGTGGAATTCGATCGCAAACAAGCAGTGCATCCAGCCGTAGAAGTGCACGAGGGAATCGATGCCTTCCAGGAGGAATATCTCAAATTACCCGAGCTGGGACACGATGAATTTTTGGCCATTGGATCATCTGATTGCTTTTGGCAAGCCAGTAATGCTGGTATCGAATCTCCGCTGGAACGCTCTTTTGTGAGCCGAAGATTAAAAAATAATGTGTATTCTCGCTCCATGATGTTGGCATCGAACGATGCCGAAAAAATTGCCCAGAATGATGCAAAAGAAAAACGAACAACAAAAATAAAAGGACAATTACCCGTGATGAGCAATATGCTCATGATGAGTGGCGATCAGGTTTCACACTTTGTGTGCGACAGAGATTTTCCACATGTCATCGTTATGCGCGACCCGGAATTAGTAGCGATGCACAAAAGCCATTTTGAGAATCTCTGGAACTCATAAAGTATTTTCTTTCACAGAACTGAAAGAAAATAGTATCTATTTTGCTGTATAGAAAGCCACTTCGAAGAAACGAGCAGGGAAAATTGATCTGAAAACTGTATCGCATACACTTTTGGCACCTTCCACTTTTCTCTTATGAAATCTGCAATTGTTGTCGATGAGTCTTTGCCTATTGGACTACTAGCAAATGCTGCCGCATGTATTGCTACAGGTTTGTTCTATAATCAAGAAGATGCCTACGGCCCAGCGATTACTGGCGCAAATCATACGTTTATTCCGATCACCAAAATTCCGATCCTGATTCTCAAAAAAGGAAAAAGAGATTGTAGCGAAATTCTCAGACGGATTTCTGGCACAGAACTGCGCTGCATGATTTTTACCAAAGAAGCTCAATCTACTGCTGACTACAATGAGTATATGCAGCGAGTGACGGGCAAAAACTTATCTGACTTGCAGATCGTGGGTATTGGCATTATTGGCGAAGATGCCCAAGTAACGAAAGTCTCTGGCGATATGCCGTTATTGCGGTAATTCAAAGCTCTTGTACTTACTTCACCTCTGCCCCAAAAGTGCTGTCGCTTGAGTTTGCAAATCTTCGAACCCAGCTGGCATTTTATTTTGTTCCGTCAGTAGTACAATATCCGCTAAGCATTCTTGCAGTAGCACACGCAACATACCTGTTCGCCTGACCAATACAGGCGTGACATCCGTAAGATCATATCGCTGTAAGTACTCTGCTAAAGCCGCTTCGTTATCTCCAATGCACTCTAGCCATGTTTGACCAGGGTTCTGTTGCAGAAACACAGGCGCAGAAGTGGTCTGAGGTTCGTAGTCTGCCAGTGTTCGACTGAGCGGGGCTTTCATACACTTTACTAAAACGATGGAGTGAGTATCTTCAATGCATTCATTAATACGACATCTATCCATTCTACCAGCATCTGACTATTTCTGCTATAATAAAACGAAATCGCCTCTATTCTAAGCATGAAAAAATCCACATTCTCATTGCCCTAGTCCTCTGCATCGCGCTCAGCACCACTATGGTGGCAGCTGCCGAAGTGCCACCAGCGCAAGGATTCGTTACCGATCTTACTGGTACCCTGAGCGAAGCAGATCGCAGTAGTATCGCCGCCGAACTAGAGGCGTATAAGCAAGAAACGAGTAACGAAATTGCCGTGCTGTTAGTCCACTCGACATATGGGGAAGAGATTTCCGATGCGAGTCTCAAAACCTTTCGTAGCTGGGGTATTGGTCAAAAAGACAAGAATAACGGTCTGCTAATGTATATCGCTGTTAGTGATCGCAAAATGTGGATTACCACTGGTTACGGATTAGAAGGCACTCTCCCCGATCTGCGCGTTAAAACTATTATCGATACCGAAATCACTCCCCAATTTAAAAAAGGTGACTATGCTCAAGGTATCCAAAGAGGTATTACTGCTATTAAGCAGTCCATTGCTGGTGAGTACACACCCAAAAGACCATCAAATAGCGGTGCAATATTTGTCGTATTCTTTTTGATTGTTTGGTTTTCACTGTTTATCGGTGGCCTCGTGTTTATGTATAAGCAAACGAAAGCGATGCGCCTCAGAATGAAGGCACTGAAAATGAAAGCAAATACCACGTACGCTACTCAAACGATCAGTATCGGTACGAGTGAAAAAACAATCATCACCGAGGTGCCTCTAAATACCCAAACAATTGCCGAGCTCAAAAAGAAGTCCGAGGCGTGCGCTCCACCCAAGGGCTTTAAAGGTTTTGTGGCCGCTTTTACTGTAGCTACCGTTACGGCACCCTCCAAGCGTATGGCTATGGTTATGGCACAACTCTTCTTTGTGCCGCTTGTCGTATATGGGATGTTTTTTGCATTCTTCGCATCGGAATTTCTTGGACTACACATTGGCCCGCTCTTTCTCTTGTTACCTATTGGTTGCGCCGTTTTTGCTTGGTTAGGTGCCCAAAAGTGGCAAACCGGTAAAACACCAGAAGTTGAAGAATGGATCCGCAAAGCCGCTGAGTGGAAAAAGCTCCACCCAAGATCCAGCACCTGGGGAAGTACTGGCTCTTCTTCAAGTTCCTCGAGTAGTAGCAGCTCCAGTTCTTCGAGCTCCAGTTTTAGTGGTGGTTCCAGTGGTGGCGGTGGTGCCGGTGGAAGTTGGTAAACCTGATACACTGTCGCCATGAGCACCCTGCCAGACGAACGGTCTAAGCGTTTTATTGCCGTTTTAAACAGAAAAATTGAGCCCGGAAAGCTCATGAATGCACTTGGCCATATGACAGCCGGTTTAGTAGGCGGTTATCCCAATATCCCAGCGATGTGTTTTTTGCAGTACGAGGACAAAGATGGTGGCAAACACCCCAACATTTCACACTATCCTTTTATTGCTTTACGAGCCGATAACTCCAACCAAATCCGCACTGTGCGTGAGCAGGCTATAGCCCGCGGCGTTACCTACACAGATTTTACGAGCAGCATGACCATTGGCACTTCTGCCGAGCAACAAGATAAGACCAAAGCCACACCGGAGGCAGAGCTGGAGTACTTTGGAATCTGCCTGTTTGGCGACACCGAAACCCTTAAAGAACTAACGCGTAAGTTTTCGCTGTTTTCTTAATAGCCTATGGTCTTACATAGAATCTGGCATGGAATTGTTGTAGTTGCCTCGTTGATATTCTCGATATATTTCTATTTCCAATACATCTGGCACTTGGGCTTTCCCGATGGCTACATTTCGCCACGCGGACATGCTCAATACATACTCGCCTGGGGCGCCATTGGCATAAGTGCTGTACTCGTTTGCACCAGTGTGTACCTCGGCACTCGTCGCACTCCCCGTTATGCTTGGTTTTTAGTTGTGATACTGGCAGTACTGCTCTTAAACACCTTCGGCCTTAATTGGCTGATAGTGCACACCATTCCCAGCGGAACAGGAGGGTGACAATCCAACCTTGTCAGTCAATACATTTCTAGAGTGTATTCTTGATATTTAGTGTATTCCGGGTAGCTTAGCCGTATTCCCCTCTTTTCCATGAACCCATTTGCAGTGATTGGCGGCGTTGTCCTGGTGATCATCTTTTTTGGCTCTATTCGCATTGTGGAGCAAAACACCGTGCTAGTGGTGGAATTCCTGGGTCGTTTTAACCGCCTGATGAATGCCGGTTTGAACTTTAAAATCCCAATTTTAGAACGCGTAGCAGCCAAAGTCACTCTGCGTCAGCAGAACTTTGCCATCAAAGGCAACTACCCCTCTAAGGACAAGGTGATTGTCGATGTTTCTACCAACCTGATCTTTGCAGTCGATCCGAGCATGGAGGGTGTTAAAAAATATACATACTCCCTCTCTAACCGCAACGAATCGATTGGCGCTATTATCGAAAATTCACTTCGCACCTACATTGCCAAAGAAACACATGAAGGTATTTTAGAAAAGAAGGAAGAGCTCGCTGTGCACATTCGTAACGATTTAGAGGAGCAATTCTCCGAGTGGGGTATGACTATCTCTAGTTTCCAAATTACCGAGGTAACCTTCCCGGCCACTATTACCCAAGCCATGTCCGAAGTGGTGGCATCTGAGCAGCTCAAAAAAGCTGCTGAGAACAAAGGTGAGGCCACTAAGATTCAATCGGTTAAAGAGGCTGAGGCCGA
Organism: uncultured Candidatus Peribacteria bacterium; assembly: GCA_964562645.1. Classification (GTDB taxonomy): domain Bacteria; phylum Patescibacteriota; class Gracilibacteria; order Peribacterales; family Peribacteraceae; genus CAZLUF01. The sequence continues at coordinate 1,084 of CAZLUF010000045.1, read as the reverse complement.
AAAAGAGCGTAAGCGTTTGCAGGGTGAAGGTATTGCCCAGGAGCGCCGAGCTATTGCCGAAGGCTTAAAAGATTCTATCGAAGTCGTACGCGAAGCTACCGGCCAAAATTCTAGCGAGATCCTTGCCCTGCTGACTCTCACACAATACCTCGATACGCTTAAAAGTGTGGGCCTCACTGGTAACAGTAAGGTGATTTTTATGGATACGAACGTCAACAAGACCACCGATCTCATGCAGCAGCTCATGGCTACATTCGAAAGCTCGCACGACAAAGTAGCACCTAAGAAGTAATGTCGGCCAAAGCCGCACCAACCGGCCGCACTTGCAGCCGTGGGCACGTATTCCAGGGCAGTGAGCCCTGCCCTGGGTGTTGGCCTGGTTACCGAACTTTTAAGATTCGTGCCAAAGTGTGGCTCTACCCCGGCAAAGCAGGGTGGCACTTTATCACCCTGCCTGTTGCCGAAGCTCAGCTGATTCAGAACAGATTCGAAAACCTCGCACGCGGCTGGGGCTCCTTACCAGTAACCGCCACAATCGGGAAGACGGCTTGGGATACATCTATTTTTCCCGATAAAAAATCCAAGTCTTACCTGCTACCAATTAAAACCGATGTGCGAAAAAAAGCAGGCGTGGAGATCGACCAAATAATCACAATGACGTTAGAGGTGCGAGTATAAGGTGCGAAAAATTATCTCAACTTTTTCGCACACAAAATAGGGATGTAGAGTACTGTGAAGGTTCTGGTATTTTCTTCCCCCATGCTCCTATGGAAAAGTGTGCAACGTGTGGCAACGAGCCTTGTACGTGCGTCAAATCGTAACGCTAAAAAACCCTCCGCACTGCGGAGGGTTTTTTAGAGAAAACTCTCGGACTATTTATGGCGTAACATACGAAGTAGGGTAATAAAAATGATCGAACCAACAACTGCCATCACAATCGAACCAAGTGTTCCGTAAGCCGAAATGCCCAAAAGTCGAAAAACGAAACCACCAATACATGAACCCGCAATACCAATAATGATATCTCCGATAATGCCAAAACCACCGCCCCGAACAATTTGACCAGCAATCCATCCGGCTACCA
>CAZLUF010000044.1:0-9498 GCA_964562645.1 uncultured Candidatus Peribacteria bacterium | reverse complement strand
GTCAGGATTTGCTTTTCGCTGATGCCACTAATGCCGACCTGATTCGTCTGCAAAAAGAATGTCGCCGGAATCCCTAGGCGTAGTAATGTGCTCGAAATAGCCTGCAAATTACTGGGTGTAATACCCGAGACTGTTACCACTACACTCTTGGGTGCCAAGCGCGCATCGCGTGACTCTTGCACTAGTACGACATCAAACAAATTTCGTAGCGTTAAAAACTGAAATCCCTCACGCTTTAAACGATCCACATGCGTTGCCAACACTTCCAATCCCGTACTGCCATCGAGTGTGTACTGCAAAATTGGCAATTGATACGAACTCTGTCGCACTAAGAGCTGGGGCTGAAAAGGACTTAAGAACTGCATCGAGACGTAGCCTTCTTTCCCCTCAAACGATACACGGGCCCATACATCATCGTGGCTCAAGGGCTTAACGATCGTCTGACCAAGAATTTCGCCAATTTTCTCACTACCACTATCTGGCGATTTTCGCACATTCACAAAACCATAACTCACAAAGTACTGATTTTCATACAACTTCGACTCGTTGCGTAGCTCTTGTTCATCAACCATCTTGGCAATGTACCGCGTGGACACATAGCCTTCCTGACCCGATTCTAATTTAACCTTAGCCCAACTGGCGTTGATAAATTCTGTGACTAGCATTTCCTGACCCTGCTCAAGACGAGCAACAGACTCAGCCCGAATATTGGCTTCCTTGCGAATGTTCACAAACTCATTTACCACCCGGAAGGTGTTGGCTTTAACAGGAGTAGATTGACGAATAGTGGCATATGTTCGCGCCAAAGAGGGCTCAAGCGGAGACGGAGCGATGGCTTCACCACTGCCAGTATCCATGCGATCGCTCGAACGAGCGGCACCAGAGGCATTTTTGATATCGAGCACTGGCAACGTATTCACTTTTTCGAGATCTTCCGATGTAAACACTGTGCTCTCGTCTGGACGCATATCCCCATCGTTTGGACCAGTGACCCGTGAACAACCCGCAAACAACATGCCAAACGAGGCAATGAGCAGGAAGAACATAATAGGTGTGACTCCCGTTTTTTTAGAACGACGACGGACAGCAAGTTGGCGAGAGCGATAGGCGGACATACGAAAAAGGGTTACATGCGCTCCGGGAGACGGAGCGTGAGGAGATGGGCCCCTGATTGCAAGACGCGTGCAAACAGAGAGGTGAGAGCCAAGCGGAAAGTGCGGACCGGTTCGGCGGCCTTAAGAATATCTTCGGCGTTGTAAAAGGTGTTGAAATCTTGGCTAAGAGTAAACAAAAAGTTTGCCAGTGCGTGGGGCGTTGCCTGTGTGCGCGCATCATTCAAAACCGCTTCGAACTTAGAGAGGGTACGCACGAGAGCGCGTTCACTTGCCGTGAGCCCATCTACAACCGGCATTTCCACCTGCGATACCTCGGCCTTACGCAGTAGCGACTGCGCCCGCGCAAAGGTGTACTGCAAGTAAGGAGCGCTATTCCCTTCAAAGCTCAACATTTTATCCCAATCGAACACAATATCGAGCTTTCGATTCTGGCTCAAAATTCCATACACCAAGGCACCCACACCCATCATTTCGGCCAAGGCCTCAGCATCTTCTACCTGCAATGATTTGTGCTCAGCAATGACAGCTGCTGCACGCTCGTGGGCTTCGTCGAGCACGTGCTCTAATTTTAAGACCGTACCGCGGCGCGTACTCATCTTGCCATCCGCAAAGCGCATGCGACCAAAGAGTACGTTTTCAAAACCAGGCACAGACCAGCCAAGCTTTTCGCATGTGGCTGCCAATTGTTCAAAGTGCAATTTTTGAGCCACATCGGTGCAGATCAAAATTTGTGCCGGGTGATACGTATCCATGCGATACCTCATCTGCGCAATATCTCGCGTAGAATAGAGCGTGGCGCCATCACCTTTGAGCACCATATACGGAGGCAATTTACTGGCCTCGCTGAACTCTACAATGAGCGCACCTTCTTTCCCTGGCACAAACACGCCCCGTTTTTTGCCATCCTCGAGAATAGGACCCATTTTATCTTCGTAATAACTCTCACCCAAATCTAAATCAAAAGACACCTGTAGACGCTCGTAGATGCCACGCAGGGAAGACTTGGTAACTTCCACAATATCGCGCCAGAACTCCCGCAATTTTTCATCACCCTGCTCGAGTGCACGGAAAGCCGCCCGTCCTTCGTCTTCTAGCTCTGGATGCGAATCGGCCTCGGCATGGAATTTGGCATAGAGCGCCAGGAGCTCATCAAGCGAGCATTCGCGTGGCGACTTAGTCCCCCACTTTTGAAACGCCACTGCCAACTTACCAAACTGAGTCCCCCAGTCGCCAATGTAGTTCCAGGCGATGACATTGTAACCAGCATGCCGGTACAAATTACACAGCGATTGACCCAAGACAGTTCCAATGATGTGATGCACCCCAAGCGGTTTTGCAATATTCGGTTGTGAGTATTCGATAATCACTGGTGCCTCGCTGTTACGCACTGGCTTTGCGACGCACGCCTCACCTGCTTCGGTACACATGGCCACGTACGCTTTGGGGCTCAACCACACATTCACATACCCCGGACCCGCAATTTCCACTCGCGAGATCAAAGGGTGGCCTTGCATTTTTTGTACCAAAAACTCGGCAATTTCACGTGGTTTCTTGCCCAATTTCTTACTGAGACCGAGTGCAACAGATGTGGACAGGTCGCCATGATCTAACTCTTTAGGAACCGACCAAGTCACTACTTCTTGGCTTCCAAATTCCTCAGAAATGAGTGTAGAAGCCAGCGAAGTAAGAGTGGAAATCATGGAAATTCACTTAACCTCTTGTTCAAAATACCTGAACAAAAGAATGGCTGAAATGTAACAGGAAAATTGGCAATTACCACCTGAAACAATAATTTGATCTTGCATACACTATTGCTTCGTTACTGAACACAATTTGTGTGCACGATCGTCCACCCTCACTGCATATTTTTTGTACTCACTTGATGAACACATAAAAAACTCATGTCTTTTTGGTGATCAAATACTATCTTGCGTATTTGTACATTAGGCAAAAAGAAGGTACAATGGTCTGATGTATCGTATGCAAAAATTATCCGTTGGAACGATTGGCGTAGTGAGTTCACTACTGCTTTGCACCGGCTGTGCCAAGACCACTCCTGCTACTGACTTTGAGAGTACCGTAGGCAAAACTGCCACCATAAACGTACTCACTTTTTCGGCAGCACAAAAACCAGCTAATCGCCTCTCGGCTCCCCTGGGTATTTTTACAAGCCTCTACCTCTCCACTGCGGGAGGTGTAGTAAACGTTCAATCTGCGGTCACTGGTGTGCAAGGGCAGATGAAGCTCCATAGTGAACCACCACCCACATCGGTAGATGATACTTATCAGCTCCTGCAGGATTTTGCCTCGGTGATGAAAGCTGATATTCCGGATATGTTAAACCGCAGTGATGATCGACCACGAGTGCTCAATGAGTACGTCGAAGGACTCACAAACATCACCGATCGAGGACAAATTCGTCTGCGCGAAATTAACGAGCGCATCCAGATTCTCAAACAGGAGCAGAAACAAGCCCAAAGCGAAAACTCCGGCTTGGAAAAAGAGATCAAAAAGAGCTTGAGCGCTGGCGATTACGCTGCTGCTGCAGAGCAGCAAAAGGCTCAAATTGATGTCCAAACTCGACTGAACGAGGTGAGTTCTGATCTGAAGTTACAAACTACACTGGGCAATAATTTTAACACGCTCATTACGGTTTCGGCCCGCCGCCTCCAGGCCATAAATGAAAATCGCGAGATTCTTGTCTCAGGCCTCAAGGCCGTGAACATTCCTGGCGTCGAAGATCTAAAAGTTATTGATGATGTAAAAAGCAATCAAAGAGGCCTGGGTATTAGCATCTTTTAACAGCTTCTATAGGCCAAAAACCTCGATTGTTACGCGCTAGTAATCGCGCCAAGCAGGCAATGCTGCTGCCACACGAGTTTCTGGGCTTCTCCAAGAGCAAAGAATCTGCTATAATGTCTTGATTATGGCAATTGCCAAAACACCCAAACCGGTCAGCCCGTTGATGTATGCCATCGATGATTTGCTTGGCTTACATAACCTGGTGCAGAACATCGGCACAAAAGAAAACGGTGAGTCGCTCACCGATGAAGACCGTAAGGCTCTACGCTTGTACGAGGAAGGGTTGCAGAAAATTTTGGACATCATTGCACCGGCTTCCATGGAAGTGCAAAGCAAGGAAATCATTTTGAACGATCAGTACTCCCGCACACTCTACGCATACAACTGGCCGGCGTACATTTACCCAAACTGGCTCAGTCAGCTGGTGAACTTCGATGCCCAGATGGAAATTTCGCAGTACATCTACCCCACGGCGAACGATGCCATTATGAAGATGCTGCGCCGCAAGGTAACTGAATTACGTGCCTCTATTAAAATGCTGGAACAACGCGGTATTGTGCGCGATCCTTCGCTCGAAGCTGCGTTACAGGATGCCGAAGAACTCCGCGATTTGCTCACTCGTGGTCGCGAAAAACTCTTCCAGTTTGGCATGTACGTCACCATCTATGCCGATGACGAGGACAAGCTCAAAAAACTCCAGACGAACATTGAATCGATCCTCGGCGGAAAACTAGTGCTCACCAAGCCCGCGTACTTCCAAATGGAACACGCCTGGACCAGCACGCTGCCGCTGTGCCTGGATGAAATCGAAATCAGCCGCAACATGAACACCTCGCCGCTGGCTACAAGCTTCCCTTTCAGCAGTGCCGATCTCACCTCCGATCACGGTATTCTGTACGGTATCAACCGTCATAACGACAGCTTGGTGATCTTTGATCGTTTTGAGCTGCCCAATGCCAATAGCACGGTGTTTGCTACTTCTGGTGCTGGTAAGTCATTTACCGTGAAGCTAGAAATTCTACGTTCACTCATGCTCGGTACCGAAGTGCTGGTGATCGACCCAGAAAATGAGTATGTAGAACTGAGTAAAGCCGTGGGCGGTACTTTTATTCCGCTCAGTTTGCAGAGCAGCTTCCGAATTAATCCTTTCGATTTACCACCGGCTATTCGTGGCGACGATGCCGAAGTAGGCGAAGTACTACGCTCGGCAGTGCTCAACATCCACGGACTTCTTAAATTGATGCTCGGCACCATTACGCCCGCCGAAGATGGTATTTTGGATAAAGCCATTTTGGATACCTACGCGCTGCGTGGCATTACACTGCAAACCGAAATGCCAGGGGCCAAAGAATGCCCCACGCTGCACGATTTAGTGGAAGTACTCATGACCACCGAAGGCGGCGAGAACATGGCTAAGGTACTCCAAAAATACACCACGGGTAGCTATGCTGGCTTATTTGACCAGCGCACTAACGTGGAGTTAGGTAAGCAGATGGTGGTGTTCCAGATCCGCGACTTAGATGAACAGCTCCGCCCTATTGCCATCTATATTGTTCTAAACTTCCTCTGGACCCGTGTGCGTGCCAACCTCAAGCGCCGTTTGCTGGTGATTGATGAGGCCTGGAACCTCATGCAATACGAAGATTCGGCCCGCTTCTTGTTCGGTATCGTCAAACGTGCACGTAAGTACTACCTGGGCATTACTACCATTACTCAGGACGTGGATGATTTCGTAAACTCACCGTACGGTAAACCCATTATTACAAACTCGTCACTGCAAGTACTTCTGAAGCAATCCCCCACCGCAGTTGATAACCTCCAGAAGCTGTCCTACCTGACCGATGGCGAAAAATACGTACTACTGAACTCTGGCGTAGGACAAGGTATCTTCTTTGCCGGAAACAAACACGTAGCGATTCAAATTATTGCCAGCCCAGAGGAGGCTCAGTTTAGTACGACCAAGCCAGACGAGGTGATCGCCCGCCAGGCCGCCGTAGAACAGGGCAAAGCCCTTACTGAACAGAACTTGGCAGCTGTCGAAAAATCACACATCGGAAATCAGTCTGCCGAAAGTACAGCAAAGCCTCCCAACACTGCCGACAGTGCTGCCAAAAAAGAAGAGGCAAAAGCTCCTGTCTCCGAATCCAAAGTAGCACCAACGCCAGAGGCTCCCCACGCTACAGCTCCCGAGGCTCCAGCCACCCCGGCCAAACCTCCACGCCGTCGCGTTTTTGGCCCACCAGAAGAAACTCCTGCTCCCGAAGCCGCTCAACCTGAGTCCAAAAAAATCTTTGGTGCACCCGAAGATGACGAAGAGCCACTGAATGCTGATCGCAAGAAAACAGAACCACCAAAACAACCACATGTCTTTGGCGGCAATGATGATTCTGACTCGTCACTCTAATCACCTTCACGAAGACCGCTATGGCTCTCACACTCGAAACGATTCGCACACCAAGCGAACACCGAATCCGTCTTGCTGCTTTTGCATGGTCCACATTCGTTTGGTTGCTACTCGCAGCTATTGCTGTACCTATCCTGTTGTTTCCACAGCCCAAGCCCGTGTGCTACTGGTACGACGAAGAGGAAGAGGAATACAGCTGGTATATCCCCGATGCCGGAGAATACCCCAGTTACTGCGAGGATGCCGCCGACGTTCCCGCTGAGCTACGTACTACTGCCGAAGCCAAAGCTCTAGCCGAAGCAAAGAGTAGCCATATTGCGGCTGTGTTTATCTTTGTTATTTACGGCAGCATGATTGCCCTGTTCTTGTATTTACCCACAGCTTTGGCCGTGGCGTACATCCGCAAGAACGGCATGAAGCTCGGCCCAAGTCAGTGGTCGGAATTCTTTAAGATCTACGAACAAATTGGTAAAGAACTTGGGATCACCAACCTCCCGCCAGCCTACGTGATCGATGCCGATGGCAGCGCCAATGCCTTTGCCGTGAAGATCGCCCGCCGACGCAGTGTGGTTTTTTACGCCGAGCTGATTGACCGCCTACTCTCCGAAGGCAAATTAGATGAGTTGCGAGCCGTGGCTGCTCATGAGCTCACACACGTAGCGCTCGGCCATATCTATTGGAGATTCTATCTCTTGCCGCTCAATACCGTTATGTTTGCGAGCCAGTATCTCTCGCGCTGCCAAGAGTTTTCAGCCGATCGCGGTGCTCTATTTATCTGTAAAGATCCTGCTGTAGTAGCCAGTGCTCTACTTAAACTCACCCTCGGCGTGCGTGCGACACACATTGCCTCGGTAGAGCAGTACCTACAGGATAGCGCCACCGAAAAAGGCCTACTGGTGCGCATGTACACGCTCCTCAGCACCCACCCAGCTACAGCTGACCGTATTACTGCCCTGCGCGCTGCTACGAACGCGTAACTGAGTCCTCTACCACCTTCCAGCGGAGCTCTGGTTCCAGGTGACCTGGTAACGCAAACCCGGCAGCTTTTTTGTGTCCCCCACCACTAAAGTTGCTTGCCATTTTAGATACGTCGACATCATCACGCAGAGTGCGAATCGAACCCTTTACTTTACCATCTCGCTCCGATAACACGAGCGAGAAACGCACGCCAGGAATGGCATTAACATAGTCGATAGCGCCAGTGAGTTCACTATAATCGGCACCCGTTGCACGGAAATCACCTGCGGTAACAGCCGAGATGGCACCACCTTCGCCACTGATCGAAATTTTTTCGAGCACACGGCCCCAAAGGCGCAGCGTACTGAGCTTGGCTGTACGGAACACTGCTGTCACAACCTCCTGGCGACGTGCACCATATCGCAATAACTGAGCCACCGTACGGTACACCGCCGGTGTGGTATTGCTGTGCAGTAAGCCACCTGTATCTGTATACACACCTGTCAGAAGGCAGGTGGCAATATCCGAATGCAAATTCCACCGTAATGCCTCCGCTAAATATGTCACTATCTCACAAGTCGAAGCTGCATCTGGCAGGACCAAATTCGTCGTTCCAAAATGCGGATTCATGTAGTGATGATCAATCACCAATGTTTGGTATGTGCCATTGAACAGCGCCGGATGCGAGACGTGCATCTCCGTAAGTTTGGGCTCCGCACAATCGAGAAATACAAACACCGTTTTTAGTGGCAACAAAGCCAGCTCTGGAGCACCAAGCACTCGGCTACTTCCAGGCAAAAATTCAAAAGTCTCCGGAACGGCATCGACGCAGTGGAAACTCACTAGACGACCCAAATTCTCCTCGATCAAGAGCCCCATACCCAGTAGCGAACCAATGGCATCGCCATCGGGGCTACGGTGACACACACAACACACATGATCTGCCGAGGCGAGGAGTGTTTGGGCCTGTGCTGCGAGTACGGAATCGAGCATGTAAAGGGCAGGAGTGTACGACGTGCTAAAGACCCGCCGCAAACCCTTGCACTTGCCACATACATAAACTCCATGATGATCCTGTTATTTATACTCTAAAACAGAATTGTGGATAATATTCAACTTTTAGACTTTGTCGCCTTCTTACGCAGCTTTTTAGGGGCTGCATCTGCCTTGGGTTGCAGTGATGCCGCCAAGAGAGCCTCGATGTGGCTTCCATGCTCCGCCGCTCGATCAATCCTGAACCGAATGCGTGGGGCCCGAAAGCGACTACAGGCATCGGCAACCTTGCGCTGCATGCCCGACCTTTCTTGGATTAAATATTCCAAGGCAATTTCGGGATCTTTGAGGGCGCTAACATAAATAGTGGCATACGAACTATCCGGCGAGATCTCGACATCGACAATCGTAACAATCCCACACTGCGGTGGGGCCTGACGTAGCACCGGTGCGACCGCATCGCGGACTACGGAACCAAGCATTGCAAGACGGTGACTCTGAGCCATGCGTGGAGTATAGAGTATTCAGCAGCGCGCATATAGGACTTTGCTACATACTCACTGGAGCTTGCCGTATACTAGCGATATGTCTCCTATTCGGATCGTCTTTGCCGGTACTTCGGACTTTGCAGTCCCAAGCTTGCAAGCCCTGGCTGCTGACAAGCGATTCAGCGTGGAATTAGTCATCTCTCAACCCGATCGCCCGGTAGGTCGAAACCAGGCACTCACACCGCCGCCAGTAGCCAGTGCTGCCAAACAACTCGGCTTACCTCTCTTGCAGCCCGAAAATATCAACACGGCTATGGATACATTGCAAAAAGCGGTGCCCCAAGCGCCAGATTTTCTGGTCGTGGTCGCCTATGGGCAGATTCTGCGCGATGACGTGTTACATTGGCCCAGCCAACTACCCATCAACGTACACGGTTCGGTACTACCACGCTGGCGGGGAGCTTCGCCTATTCACCATGCACTACTGATGAACGATGCCACTACCGGCGTAACAGTACAGCGCATGGTAGCTGCCCTCGATGCCGGACCGGTGCTGAGCCAGCGCGAAATACCAATTGGCTCCAGCGATACTTTTCGGACCCTCCATGATCGACTGGCGACCCTGGGTGCTGAGCTGCTCACGCAAACCCTGGCGGAATCCCTCAGTGAAACACCCCAAGAGGAAGCACTCGTTACTGTTTGCCGTACCCTCAAGCGCGAAGATGGCCTGGTAGATTCA
>CAZLUF010000043.1:0-9584 GCA_964562645.1 uncultured Candidatus Peribacteria bacterium | reverse complement strand
CACTTCTCACAAAGGAGGGTCTTAAGAAGCTGAAAGATGAACTTGAACATTTAAAGTCGGTTCGCCGCCAAGAAGTCGCAAACCGCTTGAAGGAAGCTATTTCGTACGGAGACCTCTCGGAAAACTCAGAGTACGAAGAGGCTAAAAACGAACAGGCTTTCTTGGAAGGCCGTATTCTGGAGTTGGAAGACATGATCAAAAAAGCCAAGATCATCACCGAAAAGAAATCTGATGCTCGCGGCGGCAAAATAATCGATATTGGTTCATCAGTCACTGTTGTTTGCACTAAGCTATCCGATGAGCCACAGAAGTACACTATCGTAGGCTCTACCGAAGCCGATCCACTTGATCACAAAGTGAGCAACGAATCCCCTATTGGTCGCGTCCTGCTCGGCAAGACTAAGGGTGACACAGTTATTGTTTCGGCTCCAGCTGGCGACATGAAGTACGAAATTCTCAACGTCGCATGAGCCCTGCCCCACAAGGTTCGGCAGCAAGTTCTGGCCTAGTAGTACCGCCAGACGTGCAACAGAAGTTTGGGGCAATTATTGAGCTTATTCGGGCATCGGAAAGCATGAACGATGAGGAGCGGCAGTACTGGGTAAATATTCTGCCGATTATGACACCTGAGCAGATTAAAAATCTGCAGGACATTTTGGATAACGAGCGCAAGCAGTTGGCCGCCATCGACGCCAAATATCAAAAAGAGATTGACCACATTGGTCAGGCCGAAATGACCAAACGTATTAGCGAAGAACGGGAGCGTCGTCGCACGGAGCGCTCTAGTACTGAGGCAAACCACAAACAGCAGGAAGATGCGGCTGCCGAGGATCTCTTAAAGCAAATCGAAAGCGCTTAGTTTGCTATTAACAGCGCTTGTAGCTTAAGGAGACCTTCTTCGTACACGCATACAAGCTCACGGTTATCTTCTGTAACCGTTTTAATTTCGCCTGTTTTAGCTGCTATCTCTATTTGGGCCACCCAATCGACGAGGGCCGCTAAATCGTGTGCGCGGAGCAAAGGCAACACACCTATAAATGTACGCACAGTTGGAAATGCCACACCAGATGCCTTGGTTATATCGGCAACTCCTTTAAAGCCTCCGGCACTTGCAGCCCACATAGATACTATGGAACGTACCGTCCAGGCATACATGGCCCAAAGCGAATGAATATCTTCACCCTGACGCAATAGATCGCGTGCCGTTTGGAGCAGGCGTACTGAGTCATTTTGGAGTAGTAAATTAGAAAGCCGCCAAATTTCGTGCTCGGTACTAGGAATGACCAGCGCCTGCAGTGCCTGAACCGAAACTGTTCGGTTGGGGATAGAAACTAATTTCTCGATCTCTGTGGCCAACTTTGCCTGATCTGTTCCCACCAGCTCAAGTAGATGCTGAGCTGTTCCTGCTTCGAGCGTCACAGACTTTTGAGTACACTCGCGTTCAATCCAAGCTCGTAACTCGGCCGGCGAAGGTGCTGCACACTCCTGCACGGACGCATGCTCCAATAGGTACTTTACGGCTCCCAGGCGTTTATCTGGGCTGGCATCAAAAAAGGCGAGAATCGACTGGGTGTGAATGGCGTTATTCAATGCCTCCATTTGCTCCTTGGTAAACTTGGGTACACCTTGCACCATGACCAAGCGTCGCTCAGCTAAAAAAGGAGAAGTACTAATTTCGTCTATCAGCTCGCGAAAATCTACTTCGTCACTGCGCAATAATAATGCATTTTCGGAGCCATGTTTAAGGATAAATTCCTGTTTCCAGCGCGTATACTCTGTTCTAACCCCATATTCACTATCGCCAGTTATAAAGAAAATATGGCTACTCACGCCCAGATTGTACAGTATTGCCAAAAAGGACGAGTCATATTTGTCAGATACAGAAAGGTTATTTAGAAACAATTACTAAATCTTTGCAAGAATGGCTGATTGAGCAAAGTGAGATATTTCGCTACAATTCTCTGATATGCCAAATACCAAAAAAACCAAAGTTACTCAGACCAAGCCACTTCTAAAAGCCATTGGGCTCAGTGCCGCCTGCGGGCTCGGCGCGTTTGTGCTCGGGCTACAGAGTGCTGGCAACGTTCAGCCCTTCTCGCAGCTGCAAGCAGCTGTCGGTGGCTTCCACGCCCCGGTAAGCGGCGATATATCCGACGATGGCGTACTTGGTCTCGATGACCTGCAGCGTGTACTCGAAGCAGCTGGCGGTTACCGAGAGCCAACACTAGCCGAACTTAAGCGCGGCGATATGGATAACGATGGGCAACTCACAGTTCGCGATGCACTACGCATTCTTACCATTATCCAAAAGCGTTAATGACACTACGTCGCTTTATAGCAACGGCATACTTAGTGCTCTTTGGAGTGGCGCTGCTCGGTACAGGCACCCCTGCATTGGCCGCCGAAGAAATGGCCATTGTCATTCGCCCACACTGCGAAAAGAACAATTCGTCTGAAATCTTTGGCGGCACTGCCGATATCCCTGATCTCATTGCCTATAACACTGGTAACTGTGTTACCTACAGCATTAATGATCCATCTTCGTTGCGCTCGCCACCACTAAAGGTGGGCGATATTCTCGATATCGATTTGGTGTTGCAGAACCCCAATGCCGATCTCATCAGACGCGTGCGCTCCTGGCTATCGTACGATCCCGAAGTGCTCGAAGGTGTCTCTATCGAACTCAATAAGATTTTTAGCGTTGTAACTCCCGGCGAAGCCGACTTCTCACCTGAAGAAGGCTATGTAAAAATTGGCGCAGCCATTGCCGAGGGAAAAGAAGTACGCGATAAGCTACTCCACTTGGCTCGTCTTAAATTTAAAGTGATTGCTGCCCCAAAGGGTACCACAAGCCCCTTGAGCTTTTTTGACCAAGGTAACGGACTCGATGGCCACACCTTTGTCAGTTCCGCCATGGAAGGTGGCGAAAACCTTTTGCGACGTCTACTTGGCAGTTTAATGGTGAGTGTTCCCGCAGGAGCCAATAACAGCTCCAGTAAATCCGCTACTAGTTCTTCGAGCAGTAACTCTACTTCGGCAACGGAAACCTCCAGTGAACAATCTAGCTCTTCTTCCGAAACGGGGGTTACTGAATCTTCGCAATCGAGTACTTCATCGATCACTAGCAGTTTAACCAGCTCAGCAGGAACAGAAACCAGTAGTAGTTCTAGCGGCATTCCCGTAGCCGAGGCTGCAGAAGCCTCTAGCGCGAACAATGTACCGTTTACGCTCTTGCAGGTGCAGAACGTACGTATTACCACCAAGGATACCAGCCTTATGGTAGCGTGGGATCCTCTGCGTAGCCCGCTCTTAAAGGGATACAATGTGTATTACGGCAAACAAATGGGTCGGTATATTCACCGTCATAGTCTAGATAAAAAAGAAAACAGCTTAATGATTCGTGATCGCGAATTGGGACAAATTTACTACGTATCGGTTCGCGCCGTAGGGCTCGATAACCAGGAAAGCGCCTTTAGCCAGGAAGTGGCTGTACGAGTTGGCGAAGCAGGTACCTCTACCTCTCCTCTGCTTGGGCGTAACTTCACAGGCTCCGTGACAGAAAACCCAGTTGTGAACACTACCGATGTGCCAGGTGCATCTGGCATGCCAGCTTTGCTACTCATTGCGCTCACGCTTGCTGCCACAGGCGGCTTCCTCTTTGCCGTACGTCGACAAGTGAGTGTTCTACCTATTGCTGCCTAACATGTCACAAGTCATTCACCCCGCCTGGCACGATACCGATTCCGATTCTCCTAGTGACAAGTCGGTGCGAGTGCCTATCGAAAGTGAAGGCGTACGCGTTGCTCCAAGAAACCGAATAGCCTCGCGCATGCCTGCGGCTGTTGTTGGTATTGCCATGGTACTTTTTGGATTGATCACGGTTGGGGGGAAAGAGCTCCTACTGCTTGGTCAGAGTATTCCCGATATACTGCCAAAACCGGCCAATAAGGTAACTATCACGATTACCGACACAGGGTTTGATCAAGCGCAGGTGACTGTTGTGCCCGGTGAAGAAATTACCTTTAAAAACACTTCTAAGATTACACAAATTCTGGAATCCAAAACACTCATGGATCAGTCGGCAGCTCTCGAAGGTGAGGAAGCCTTTTTATACACTCCAGCCATCTACCCAGGCAATGATTACGTTTTCACTGTTCCAGTCACTCAAACGCCAGGTGAAAACACCGTCAAATCAATTCTCAACGACATTTCTGTTACCATCATCGTTAGCAATGGAGCTACTTCCGTAATCGAGAGTAGTAGTTCTGAAGCGAGCGTTTCGAGCTCAGTTGCGAGTGCAATTACACTAAGCAATCAAAGCTCGTCGGATTCATCTCCAACTCTAGTGCTGAACGCAAACTCTAGCCAAAACTCGCAGAGTAGTCTCAGTTCTGCAAATAGTTCCTACGGAGGTCAGACCATTATGAACATGGTCAGTGACTCCTTTGCTCAAAGCAGCACAACCGGAAAAGTACAACTACCCGTGAATCCCTACACTATTAGCGAGCGAGTGGATAATCTCAGCAATACTTCCGAAAGTTTTTCATCCGCAGCTACGAACACAAGCCCGGCCGAAACAACCCTGCACTCCGGAGCTGACTTAAGTGGTACAGACGGTGTTACTAAAACCGGTTTTGGCACTTGGACAAGTGTACTGATCGGCACATTCGTCAGTTCCGCCATTTTGCTATACGCCACCCGTCGTAGAAACTTACTCTACTAAAAAAGGGCCCCGCTAGAGGCCCTTATAGAAAGGAAAATTAATCCGCATCTAGTTCCTGACCCTGGCTTTCGATACTCAGTGCCTCGGGAGACTTACACGTGTTTTTCACTGTAGTCTTAAACGTTTCCCAGGCAGACTTCTTAGTTGTACGCATAGTCTTTGTGGCTGTCTTAATGCTAGCTCCAAATGTGTTCCACGCCGTTTTAATAGCGGTCTTGCGAGCCACAGCATCACTATTCCCCCAGGCTGTTGCCAGTGCTGAACTACGAGCTGTGTGCGCTGCTACCACCGCAGTGTTATAAGTACTCCAAGCGGCAACTATTGCCTGCTCACGAGCCGAAACAGCTGTTTGTACGCAAGTGGTATCTATGGAGCCGGCTAACGAAGACTTTTTGCCCTCATGTCGCTTATTTTCCTCCTTCCACCTATTGCCCAAACGAACTCCGGGCTTACTTGAAGTAGAAGCTACCGAAGAACTGGAAGTAGAAGTAGACGTCGTACTAGAAGTGGAACTAGAAGTGACACCAGAATCGTCTGCTAAAGCTGGCAGTGCCGAACCAAGCATAAGCAGAGCTGCACAAGAGCTAACAATTTTCTTCATAGAAAAACGGGGAAGAAAAGAATAAAGCCGGTGGCAATCACCGTGGATGAAAGTATCCACGATGTCGGCTGCTGCTGTCGATTGACTGAACGGAGAGGTGGTCTTGCGATAGCCATAAGTAAAAAGGGTTATTGAGGAATACAGGCAAATGTGAGCGTGACGGTGCACCCTAATGACTGCAGTGCAGTTCTGAGTGAGCGGCGCTTACTCAAAGAGGGATTGTTAATAACAATGTGAGCCGTAGTGGCACTAGGCAATGAACGTAACCAGCGCAATGCCTGCTCCTGGCTATCGAGTGAATCCGATTGGCTAATAGCAGACCAATCAATATGTAGTTTGGACCGGGCCGATGACTGAAGAGCAAGTGGGGACATGCGCGTAGTGTACGTACGTACACCCTACTTGCAAGAAGTTAAGGTGTACCTACGTACACCTTTGTGTTTTTGTAGCATGACTCTCAAACATGGATTGAACTTCGCAAATCTTTACCTTAAGATCCTTGCACCCGTGGGTCGGTACCGAAGTAGTCAAACGGGGCAGACTGTAAATCTGCTGGCTTATGCCTTCGGGGGTGCAAGTCCCTCCCGGCCCACCACGTAAACAAAAGTGAGTACTACATTGACTACAGGGCAATATCTTTCATAATGCTTTGCCATGCCCGAACAGCCCACGCACGACTTGGCTGCCGCTGAAGAAGTGGCTTTGCAACTCGGTTTACGCATGCACACAGCTGTTTCGATTGTGCGCGATGGCAGGTATCAGAAGTGCCAAGAAATCATTCGCAAGACCCGCCTGCGTTGGGAAGGCACATTAGATAAACCAAGCATGGCCACAAAGCGGTTAGCTCTGTGGTTGGCGCAGAACTTTGCCGGCTCGGCAGCCGAACAAGCGCTGGAGATCTTATTGGAATCTGTTCCTAGTATTACCAGTGATAATCCACAGCAATCACCAAATGTGCTGGAAGAGCTGTTTTTTGAGTCTTCGGCCAAAGGTGAACTCAACGCGTACTATACGCGATTGCCCAGTGTAGCCACGTGGTGCCGAGCGTTTGCCGCTCAGGTAGATGTCGAGAGTAAGCAGTTAGGTTTGGACGCCAAAGAAACAGCTTGGTTCGTATATTCCGCGGCCTGCATTTTCGAAGATTTCCTCTTAAACGAGCGGGCCAAGCGAATTCACGAGCGTGGAAAGTCACACATTTCCATAGCCAATGGCTTCTGCTCAAAAATGCTCAATGCCGTACTTGTGCAATTGAGTCGATTAATCGAACACCGTACCGCCGATGGACATACGACGTTTCTCCATGAACTCTCACGAATCGAAAAATTACATATTAAGGCGTACGCCGCCAAGCATGCCGATGGCTATGATGTGCATCTTACTAAAGCAGGGAGTGTGCGCGAACACTTTGAAAACGTGTACGACGATGTCGATTCGGTCCACCATCTACGACAAACGGCTGCCGCTATGGGGCAATCTCCAGACGAGCCGAGTGCAGTAGAAGAAGTGATTCCGTTCCACGGTAAGCAAGTGGTGTACAGCACCCTTACGGATACTGGTGGCCAAATCACCTGTTTCGATGACGAAGCCGAACGACGCTTTCGAGGTTTGATCATTGTTCAGGATGAGCAGGATCGCAGCACAATTATGGTGCAAACCAGTGCTGGCGGAATCGAAATACCTGGGCAAAGCCGGTTTTTAGAAAGCATCGATCAGCCAGGCTTCATTAGCTCCTGCGCCAATGATCTGGCTCCAATGCAAGCCGTAGATATCACAAGCGAGAGCACGCAGCTCAAAGGGCTACAAGAAATTCGAAGTATTATGCAGTCTTTTAGAATAGGCATCGCTTCCATTCTGCAACATCACGAAATTGTGCGGCTACAGCTACCAAACATCTCCGAACCTATGCTCTTTCTAGAGAGCGACGACGAAACCGTTATCATGGCTCCCGGGGCTACCATAGATACACTCCACGCAGCTTTTGCCGCCGAAGGACATACGCTGGAGTTTATCGATAGCGAAGAAAAGTTTCGCCGTATTTTTGCACGTCATCGCCTGCATGCCGATTTTCCTGTGGCTGGGTTTTATCTCCGCAAAAAAAAGATAGCAGCAGCCAAGGAAGCAGATACCAGCCCGCCAGCTGCCGTGCCGGATCAACGTAGCGAAATCTCAAAATTAGTGCATCAAAAGAGCATGACCTATCAGCGACTTGCACAGATTTTACGCACCCTCGATTGCATAGAAGCACCAGGGGGAAACGGGCACACCACTTGGACAAATCCTCATTCGCGCAAAAAGAACTCCTTTCGGTACAGTGACACGAAATGTACTGGGTGTGCTATGCCAGTTTCGCACGTGATCGACTGTTTTATGAATTTGGCACTCACAGATCAGCAAATGCAGAGCTTGCGAAAGGAACTAGAGTAATTACTCAAACCTCATCGCCTCCATTGGGCTTAAATTCGCCGCTTTTTTAGCTGGGTAGATACCAAAGATGAGACCTGTGCCCACCGCCATACCTACCGCCAAAACCACGGCAATAGGCGAAACGGCGTAGTCCACTTTACCAAGAAAATTACTGGCGATAAGAGCGAGTACCCAACCCAAAAAACTCCCACCTACCATTCCGATAAATCCCCCGGTCATCGTGAGCGATACTGCCTCAAACAAAAACTGGAGCAGAATATCTTTACGCTTGGCGCCCACCGCTTTACGAAGACCAATCTCTTTAGTGCGCTCGCTAACAGAAACCAGCATAATATTCATAATACCGATACCACCAACCAAGAGCGAAATAGCTGCCACCAGGGACAAAAAGATTGTCAGTCCCAATGTCACCGAATTGACAATGCTCGTGACCTGCTCAGCTGTGCGGGCCACAAAATCATCTTTTGAGGGATCATCCTCGGGATTATCGATGCCATGTCGATCACGGAGTAGTGCCTCTACATCGGCTTGCGCAACTGCCGGATCACCAACTGTGCGTAAACTGATGTAACTAAAATAGCGCTGGCCAGTAATGGATCGAGCCATGGACAGCGGTATGTAGACATACTTATCAAAATCGGAGAGCAGTAGTGAACCCTGTCCTTTCATGATGCCAATCACAGTAAACGAGCGATCGCCCAGAGTAATACGTTTACCGAGTGGCTCCTGATCCCCAAACAACGTGCGGGCAGACTCAGGGCCAAGTACAGCTACGGCTGCTGCAGACTGCTCATCGCGGTCATCGAGCAGACGACCCTTCTCGATCTTTTGTCCTAAGTTTTCAAAGAGTCCCGGCCGGGTTCCAAAGACAATCGGGCTAATTTTTTCGCGTGCGTATTCAATCGACTGACTCACAATAATCACCGGCACGGGGTTCTGTACGCTGGGCAGGCGAGCAAGAGCATCGAAATCACCTTCGGTTAAACTCTCTAAATTCCCGCCAAACCGCTCCAGGCCAACAGGCACGATATCTAAAGTATTGGTGCCAACGCTTTCAATCTGACTCAGAATGTACTTCTGAAAACTATTACCAACACTCACCATGAGCACCACAGCACCTACACCAATAATAATGCCCAGTGTCGTTAAAATACTGCGCGACCGATTGACGGTAATGCCACGAACAGCCGTAGAGAGAAGATCGCGTTTACGCATTATTCGTAGCGGAGTGCTTCCATGGGGCTCAGTTGAGCCGCACGGCGGGCAGGGTTAAGACCAAAGACGAGGCCAGTTAAAGCAGCCATGAGGAGCGAAGCCGCGATGGCCAATGGCGAGACGGCGAAAGTGTAAGAGGCCAAGAAGATCTTCACGATTAAAGAAATAACGTAAGCCCCACCTAAGCCTAATACAATCCCAAAACAACCACCGATTGCGGTAAGAAAGACTGCCTCGATTAAAAACTGTAACAGCACATCGCGCTTTTTGGCACCAATGGCTTTACGTAGACCAATTTCCTGAGTTCGCTCGCTCACCGAAACCAACATGATGTTCATAATGCCAATGCCGCCCACTATCAACGAGATAGCGGCAATCATGGTAATAAAGAGCGTGAGCCCCATAGACACCCCACCTAGAATTTGACTTGCTTGCTGCGAGGAGCGGACGACGAAATCATCTTTTTTAGGATCATCTTCGGGATTATCGATATTATGACGCAGTCGAAGGAGTGATTTAACATCATCGAAAGCCAAATCAAATGATCCTACGGCTTTCATCGTTATGTAATTGATGTACTTTTGACCAGTGACATCACGCGCGACTGTGAACGGTGCGTAC
>CAZLUF010000042.1:0-9640 GCA_964562645.1 uncultured Candidatus Peribacteria bacterium | reverse complement strand
CGCAAATTCCTGAAAGTCCTTTAAATAGCCAGCAACCGGAGTGGTTGCCAGCTGATGTTCTACGAGTACAACTGCCTATTTGGCACAGCGCACTCGTTAGTTGTAGCAGTAGAACCCACACACTCAACGCCCCTGACTCAACGTGCGTTCAAATACTTACACCTCCTTTCTCGGACACAATAAAACTGTAGCACTGACTCAACATGATCCAATAGATTCACTAAAAGTGGTCATCTCCCGTCCGAGGGGCGAGAGATGACCGGGGTGATGTGGCAGTGCCAGCACTTAGAGCGGCTGGTTTCGCTCTCGCCCTAGGGCGGCGGCCTCGGGCCTCGTGGCCAGTGGCCGATGTCGGGATCATCCCGAGCAGGATGTGTTACCGACGTTTGCAAGCGTCACCTCCTTTTCTTCTAGGACCGGACTGACTGTCACGCCCACCAACCTCTGCAGGCTGGGGGTAATGCTATGGTGCCTTAAGCCTCTCTAAAGTCAATAATTCGTGATCAAATCACTGATTACTTGGCTATAGTAAGCCAAAGTATCGTATTACTATGGTAATACAAATTACTGCTTAAACCTATCTCGTAATTGAATAATTTTGGCACACACTTTGGCCCGCTGATCGGGCTGAGACCGTAACTGATTCGCAGTCAGGTAAATAGAAGAGTTATAAGAAGCCAAAACGCCAGCCAGGGCAGCATTACCACACTGACGATACGCCTCTTCCAGCGCCTTAGCAGTTTGTGGAGACGGGTTAGCACACAGGGCATCGAGAGCACTGGCCACCAAAGGATTTAAGAAATCCGAGGCCTGCGTGCCTTCGCCAATGGCAATAACGCCATCCGACTTTGCTCTTCCACTCACTGCCGCTGGCACTTCGCGACCAGAAATTTTGGGTTTTTTCTGTAACAGTACCGCATCGGCCGCATGTGCAGCCGCACTCATCAAGGCTTGCCCAGGTACCCAGGTAAATCCTCCCTCTACAGGCAGACTGAGCCTGTGCTGTAACTGCGCAAACGGAGTGGTGGTTAAATTACTATCGGCAAACTGTTGCTGGCGCACAAGCACTCGGCTATTTGCCGAGTGTAGTGCACGACCAAGAATTTGCATAAGATTCGTAGGCGTCACACGCGTACCAATGGTGACATTTTGTGTATCGGGCAGATCTAAGGCGGTGGCTAGTGATGCTGGCGGACCCACCAATACTTTACAGAGATCGCCGCCACTGCCGAGCCAGAGCAAAAGTTTTTCGCGATCTTCCTGTGGTGTTTTACCGTCCAAACACATTACCTTAGCTGCAATTTTACGAGTATCGTATTGCTTCTGTAATTCCTGCGCACACTGACGGGCAACCTTTGCTGCCACTACCACTAAACTTGTACTCAAATGTGGCTCCGGTAGTTCCAAGCGCTTGAGCAATGGCAATGACTCAAAATGATGTTCAATCAACTGCGCTAAAGCCTGCATACTATCGCATGGATAGTGCAGATCTTGAGCACCGGGAAAGACATCAATCCCGACATCGGGCAACACTTGGCGCTCCACCGATTCGCTCACCGAGTGTTCGGGTGTGCGAGTTCGCCATTGTTTCTGCTGATCGGTAGCTGTGGCGGCAATGACTAGTGGGGTTTCGCCACCGGCTTCGCGCACGGGATTTTGAAAGACTTCGGGCTGCCAGCTTGCGGCTTCGTCCAGCAGAATGAGCTGAACATGTTTCAGCAAGGCTTGGAGCTTGGCCCGCTGTGTAGCAGAGGTAATTGCTACCGCCGGCATCAGCAGCACACGCGGATCTTGTACATCGGCATTCGACATACCCCAGCGCTCTTTGGCAAGTACCGGATATCCAGCAGGGAGCGCAAATGCGGCATCGCCACCAAAAGAAGTGTGTACCGATTCCTCGGCTTCCATGGGCGGCAAATGCAAATACGTAGGCAAGCGATTGATACCCTGAGCCAACGTGCCCTGACCCCGGAGCAACTGAATGAGTACTTGTTCTTTGGCTTCGTAGTCTTTCAGTTTTCTGGCCTGCTCGAGCAATCCTCGTTTTAGTAACAACGATTGGATTTGACTACGCGCCGCGGCTTCGGCAGGTGGCACCTTCGCAAACAGCTCACGCCAGTCGGCCACCGAAATAAGTCCACCTAAATCTTCATGCATCTTACAAAAATCTTTCCGTAAACCATCCACCTCTCGCTCATTCAATGTGTACGGCGGCGTGCGCACCAAACGTTTACGTGCCAAACCATAGCCCTGTGTTTGCTGTACTAAGTGGAACGGTTTTTGCGTAAAATACGCAATGGTTCCCGGCAGTACCCCACGCAACTGAGCCCTCACACCAGCCTGCATCCATAAACCTAATTCCAGAGTTTTACCCGTACCAGGTGCACCACGCACCAGCGCCGAATTCGGCGCCTCTGCCCCCGAACCTAATTGTGTTGCCAAATGGAACGCATGAGCACGCTGATGATCATAGAGTTCTTTACCATGAACTTTTGTCTTTTTACCCAAGCTCGCCAACTGCGTGAGCACCTCGTGCACCAGTAGGCGCTGTGTCTCCCGAGTAGCCCCAAGCTGCCGTAAAAACTCAGTAGGGGATTCGGGTATGTTTAACACCTCGGGGTGTGCCCCTGGTTCAAAGGTCTGGAGCGCATGAGCGCGCGCAGACTGGTAAAAATCACGAAACCCCGTACTGGGGCGACTAGAAGCACCCAGTTCTAGTAGGGGAGGTAGGCCGGCATCTGGAGTTGCCTTACGCATTGGCGGGAAATGGTAGCGGAAAAGCGCCTTTTCTCAACAAATCTGCTGTCCGAAGAGTATTGACGGCTTACAGCAGAGGATCTATACCTTCCCTCCATGGCTCGCATGAGGCCCGAATCGGCAGATGAACTTGAAGAGGCTGATGCCACCGGTGGACGCCTGACCTTCTTAAACGATGCCATTTTGGAACGCGTGCGCGAAGAGGGGGACCCGCTCTGTGTCTTGGTAGCCGAAACGCGGTGGGAAGTATTTCGATTAGGCCGTAAAGATTTTGCCACGGAGGCTCAGGTTGATTACAAGGCCGTTCAAAATTTAGAAACTTCCGGCGCACAACCGGAACAAAGCACTCTCCATGCTGTGTATCGCTACTTTGCAGATCGCAGTCGCGAGGCACCGAGTGCAGCCGAAACATTTTTGGATTTAGCCGTACGCCAACGATATGGCGGCGACTATCGAAAACATGCTCCAGCATCCACACTCGACGTCTTAAGTGGCCGCACACCTATTACCACCATTCAGCTCTATCAGCGCTGGATCATCATGAAAACGCTAGCCGCTTGGGAGAAAGCCTCGGGCCTGACCAATGGGGGATTGTGGCAACGTGAGGCAATCAGGGCGATTCCGCCCTTCCAAGAAGTACAAAAGACGCATACCAAGTTGAAGTTACCAGATGACGAATTAGTTCTCGCGACAGATGTGTGGCAACACGATCGCTACCAGCAACTCGAAGGCCGCACCATCCCCAAGCCCTTGGCGCAGTTTTTAACCAAACTCGAACTTTCTGCCAAATTTCCTACGCTCACGGCCGAGGCCATTCGAGTAGCTGTGAATTGTACCCATGAACAAGCCCAAACTCTCCACGCCGGGTACCTAGTTCCATTTTCTGTGATTGCTGACGCTGCCCAACAAATCGTTCCCGAGGATGATCTACTGACCTTCGTAGAAGAATGGGAAGCCGCCCACGAACGCGACCGTGATCTACGTCAGTTTGGCCCCGAGTTCGTGCGTATCCGCGACATGGCCCAGGTAACGAATCGGCAACTCGCGGTTGCCATGGATATCCGTGCGCCCGAAGATCGCGGACCTCTGCCTGCAAAAAAGAAAAAGAAGCGCAGTGAGCCATTCCGCCCCTCGCACCTCATCCGCGAAACCCTGGAAGGGTTAGGAAATTCTGCCCAGGCTCCCGCCGGAGTGCTAGTGGGACTCGTCGCTGCCGCTCAACCATACATTGATGATGGCCAAACAAGACAGTCTGATGACTATTTACATGATGTGTACGGCGAGCATCGCTCCCGTAACCTCCTGCGATCGGGCGCCAGTATGCACAGCAGCCCCGTGCGTTTAGATCGAGATTACTGGGGGATTAATCGCCAAGAACTGGCCGATGCCCTCGGCGTGAGCGTGGAA
This sequence comes from uncultured Candidatus Peribacteria bacterium, assembly GCA_964562645.1. Classification (GTDB taxonomy): domain Bacteria; phylum Patescibacteriota; class Gracilibacteria; order Peribacterales; family Peribacteraceae; genus CAZLUF01. The sequence continues at coordinate 5,476 of CAZLUF010000042.1, read as the reverse complement.
GAAATTGAGACCATCGAACAGGGGACAGAGGCGCCAACTCGCGTTATCCGCATGATCGAAAAGATCGGACAAAGTCGCGTAGCAATTGCGCGCCAGCGTTGGGTAGATCAATTTGAACCACCAGAACCAAATACGGTACAAAACCTGATTCTCCATTTGCAACGCAAAGCCGGCAGTTTTGCCACGGTTGTACACACTCTTTCCAACAATCGTAGCGATACGAGGCGCGGACTTTCGGTCCCCATGCTCAATAGCTTCCTCGATGGATCTGCGGTGCCCAGTTGGGCACTCTTGAAACGCATTTGTGCACAAACCGAATTACTCAATTTCCCGGAGAAAGAGAGTGAGCCAGCCGACGGAAATACCATCAATACCTACACGCAACTCTGGCAAGATTGGTGCGTGCACTACGCCGATTTTCTCAGAAACTCGGGAGTAACCGTTCCACTTGCCCGGAGCCTACAGCACCTCTTTGCTCAATCAACAGAATCGATGCGCGAGTTTGTGGCGCAAAACATGGCCGTGTCGTACCCCACGCAGTCACGAATACTGCAACGTATTGGGGCCGGGGAGCAGGTGGAATGGACGCATGTTTCCCGCACACTCGATGCAGCAGGACTTAGTACCGATTCGCCCTTCTATCTCTACATCAAAGGCTTGCACACGAGCGGCAAAGTGTCCGAAGGAATTCACAGCGCTCAACAACAATACGAACCCCAGATAGTAGATTCCCATAGTTACTCATTTGGCCTTACCAGTAATGAGCGCAAGGCAAACAAATTATCGCTACCATCCACAGCTAAAACCAAGCGTACACAAGACGCCTAAGCTACACATCTTTATGGAACTTCTTATGCACCTCTTTGAGCTGTGGACTGGTGACGTGCGTATAGATCTGCGTGGTACTTAAATCCTTATGCCCCAGCATTTCCTGTACCGAACGTAAATCGGCGCCGTTACGGAGCAAATCAGTCGCAAATGAGTGGCGCAATGTGTGAGGTGAGGGATCGGACACAATCCCCGCCTGGCGGGCGTATTTTTTGACCAAGTTATAGATCGATATGCGCGATAGACGGAACTCCTCACCCGGTGGTATTACCATACCTGCCTTTTCGTGATTGCGGATAAACAGGGGAACAAGATGATCCAAACGGCACTCTAGATACTCCTCGATGGCCCTGGCGGCATGATCGGACACGAACACCACCCGGATCTTGCCCCGCTTACCACGTACGGCAATCTCGCGAGTTTGGAAGTTCACATCGCGGCGGTTTAATGAGCGTAGCTCTGCCAAGCGTAGCCCAGTCGAAAAGAACATCTGCAGAATGGCCCGGTCTCGCTTCCCCTCCTTTTTGGTCGTATCTGGCGCAGTAAGCAGGCGAGTGAGCTCTTCGGTATACAGCACTTTGACCTTCCGCTCCTCTTCTTTAAAGCGAATCACCCGGTCTGGGGGCATTACCTCCATCTCTTCTTCCTGCACCAAGTAACGAAGAAAGGCCCGCAAGACTGTGAGGTGATGATTCTTGGTACGCACGGTGAATTCCTTACCCTGGCGGGTACGGTACTCATGGAGGGCAGACTTAAAGATGCGAATGGTCCCTTTATCGATCAAGCGGGGATCGGACACTTCGCCAAGTTTTAGGAATAAGTCCAATGACTGCCGGTAGGTACTAATAGTTAATGTCGATTTATTTTCTTCGGCCCGTAAAAACGTGAGGTACCGATCCATCGCTTTAGCGAGGGGGGACGGGGGAGCCTTTGTGAGGGGAGAGGGGTTTTCCACAATTATTCCTAGTTAACATAATGCAGTTTATGTTAATATGGGAACAGGATCAAGCCCATTAGTAATAAACTTTCACGAACCGCACTGTATAGCTCAAAAGTCTTAACTGAACGTGCGGCTGGATACACAAGGATCCGGCGACCAGACATCGCCGATAACACTTCGATACGTGCCAAGTGATATCTGTCACTTATACCAACCAACGTATTACACTGCGAAGTCAAGTGGCGGGTATTCTGGAGATTCTGCCAGGTGGAATGCGACTGTTCCTCGATATCAATCGCCAGGACAGGCACGCCAAGTGAAAGGGCATAGTCTCGCATCACTTGAGCCTCGCTTTTAAGCATGCCGTCCCCTGTTCCACCGGTCATGATCAGACGACCCACCTTGCCCTCGTGAAAGAGCGTGGCGGCAGCCTGCACACGCCTACGAATCCCCGGGCCAGGCACAGCATCAATCATCTGGTGCTCTGAGTTATACAGCGGCCACACCCCTGCCCCAAACACCAACCCACAATCAACGGGGAACACGGCATTGCCATCGAAACGCAGCCACACCATTACTAGAGCGAACAACCCTGGCAGGCTTAAGTAGAACATCCACTTAAACACGCGACGAAGTGCCCTAAACCCACGCCGAAGGGAAGACAGCACACCCATTAGCGCTGCGGCGAAATACTAATACTGCTAGGGAGTGATGGCACGCGCTTAGACCACGGCGGCCAAATGCGAATATCCACTTTATCCACCTCTGGGAAGTTCCGGAGAATGCGTAGCGCATCGGCTTCGTCTAAGGCCACCACAGCATCACGAACACGTTTACCAAAACGAGCCCCTTGTACCGAAAATGGATCGAGCACGTACTCCTCGGTACCGACCAGATCTACGGTCATTTTGATCCAAGACAGGTTCGGCGCGTAATCGATTACCACTACCCGCTGTGGATCGATAGCCACCGTATCACTGAGCAACCGCCGACCATCGCTAATACGACTCAGTAATTCCTCACGGAACTGGGCTAGTAGCTGACGACTATCAAACGCTGGCGTGGTATAAATGAGCGAGCCCTGCACCGGCACCGATTCGACCGATTGGCCCAAAAACGCCATTGGCAAGACAAAGCCGGTGTACGTCAGACGGACAATTTCTTTGTTTTGACGCCGGAGGAACGCCCGACCCTCTAAAAACTGATAATCGGCATCTTCGGCTACGTTTAACTCTTCGCGCTGTTCGGTCATCAACTGTTTGGCAGTCGAGAGCAACTCCTGCTCTAGACGCTTCTGGGCTAGATCGATATCTTTCTGCTGCAGCACACGGCGAAACGACGTAACTCCACCGGTGGCTGGTACTGTATTTGTAGCCGTAACTAGTAACTGATCTTCCTCAGCTAAGCCCGGCACAGTCCACTGCACCCCCGCCGGCACATTGCCACGATCACCAAGAACCTTACCATATAAATCTAAGTGATCGGCAATGGCCGCCACCGTGGTGGTACCACCGGCAGGAATGGAAATTGATCGTTGAATTTTAAAAATCATACCCGCCTGGTTTAACAGACGCGTGCCTTTCCGTAGGTTGAGTGCTTCCTTTTTTCGACTACGAATCTGCATTTGCGTTTTGGCATCGGTGCCATTGAATTCCGGACTGATATCGGCAAACGAAATGGTTTTATCGACCCGCACACTAATTGGCTTAAGTGGCAGCACGCGCATGCCTTGCGGCACGGGCACCTCGGCACCCGAGGCCGCGAGCACCACGTTCATTGTATGGCTCACCAGATCGCGCCGGGGCCAAATACGAATATCGGCCGAGGGTAATAACCGAAAGACGACGAACAGAAACAGTCCACAGCTTAGGCTAATCAGTACCCAAATACGGGTTTTGGGCATACTGAGCAAACCCACCTTCTGCAAGCGCGAGCGCCAGTGCTGGCGCCAGAGACTCGGCGAAAAAAAACGGAGTGCCTCATCTATTTTGGGGTGCCCAACCAGGAGTTGTTTGAGCTCACGCGTACGCGTGAGGACCTGCATGCCTTCGCCCCGGGCAGCGGCAATAACAATGGGCTCTTTGCTGGCCAGTTTTACTCGGTAACGAATACGAGCCAGCTCCGATATCACTAACTGTCGATCCTCTTTGGCGAGCAGCAATGTATTATCGCGGCGCGACAAGACGACAATTACTTCGCCCTCGGCTTCGCGTACGCGACGCAAAAAGTTCCCCCAAGATTCCTCCTCGCCACGCAGTAAAACGGTGAGCTTTGATGCTTCGGTCATGAACGTTCACGGAAGCCTTAGACCTTTAAAGGTGCCAAGGCAGGAAGTGGCTTACCCGCTATAAATTCCAACATGGCCCCACCACCGGTACTGACGAACGTATAGTCGGCCAGGGAATATCCATAACGAGTGTGGAAGTCGATCGTGTCGCCTCCGCCAATAATTGTGGTAGCCCCGCGTTTGGTAGCTTCGGCAATTGCCTCAGCAATACGCTTACTGGCGTGCGAAAAGCGATTAACCTCAAAGAAGCCTAATGGACCGTTCCAAATGATCGTCTGTGCCTCGGCCAGAATTTTCTTGTAACGCTCGATCGTCACCTTACCAATATCGAAAATAGACATGTCACCAACAATATCCTCTACGGGTAGGTCAATCTTTTGCGCATCGTCAGTTGGAGCGGTAGCCAAAACCACATCGCGTGGGACATGAATAAGAGCACGGCCTTCCTTTTCGCTTTCGAGCATCAATTCCTGAGCCTTCTCTACCTGCTCTTCTTCGTACTTGGATGTTCCGATATCAAAACCACGTGCCGCAATAAAGGTATTGGCGATACAGCCACCGAGCAAAATGTGATCCCCACGGGTCAAAAACTGCTCAATGATCGGCACTTTGGTTTCCATTTTAGCCCCGCTTACAATCAAAACCACAGGCTTCTTTGGCTTGTCTGTCACTAACGATAAGTGCTTGAGTTCACTGCTCAGCTGCACACCAGCATAAGCAGGCATGAGCTTGGCCAGCGCTACCATACTGGCATGATTGCGATGGCAGTTGGTAAAGGCATCGTTTACGTACACATCGCCCAAAGCAGCTAACTGCTTGGCAAATTCTGGATCGTTCTTCTCTTCGCCTGGCTCGTAGCGCAGGTTCTCTAAAAAGAGCACCTGACCCGGCTTAAGGGCTTTAGCTGCTGACACTGCTGCTTCGCCTGTGCAGGAATCGACAAATTGCACCGGTGTACCAAGGAGCTGTTCGAGTACCGGGGCCACTAAGGCCTGCGAGTACTCGGGCAAGCGCTTGCCCTTTGGGCGACCCTGGTGACTGAGTACCACAACTGAGGCGCCGGCTTTCAGTAACCACTGAATGGTTGGCACTACTGCCTCAATGCGCTCGGTATCCATTACTTTGCCATTTTCGATACTGACATCGAAGCCGGCTCGAACGATCACGCGCTTTCCCTTAGCGTCTTTGAACATGTCGAGAGTGCGATAGGTGGTAGACATACTGCGAGTATAAATGGATTCCCGGACTCGCGTATCCAGGACTATTTGATAGTTTTTGCTTTTCTGGTCTGACGTTCTTTGGCATCGAAAATTCCATCACCCCTATATTCTTTATTCTTCATTCTTTATTCTACAGCGGTGTCCCCTCTCATCGTCTCCCCTCTCAGTATCTTTGGAGCGTGCTGCCTCTGTCTCTTGGCT
>CAZLUF010000041.1:0-9709 GCA_964562645.1 uncultured Candidatus Peribacteria bacterium | reverse complement strand
ATTCCTTTAGGAACATTTTGCTCCCAACTGTCAGCTCTCGAATCCAGCGAAGCGCAGATGAGTGGCTGACAGTGCAGTCCCTTTAGGGAGTTACTTTTTCGCCGGAAAAAGTGACAATAATCATTGACTACTGTCCTGAAAAAGAAAGTAGAAACTTCCAAACGCTTTCTATTGTTCAAAAATTACAGAGCCTATTACTTCTTCTGCAACAACGCCACGGTTTCAATATGAGCCGTGTGCGGGAACAGATCCACCGGCTGCACAGTACGGAGTTCAAAACCAGCTTTGAGGAACTCACCGAGATCACGGGCGAAGGTGGCAGTGTTGCACGACACATACACTAGTTTTTTCGGCTGATGAGCAATGAGGGCTTCGCGAGCTTTGGGGTGGAGGCCAGCACGCGGTGGATCGACTACGATGGTATCGAACGTGTACTTGGCACCAGGCTTAAGCTGCTCGTTTAAGATCTGCTCGGCACGACCACGGTAGAAGCTAATGTTACCAATACGGTTACGACCAGCACTCTTGAGAGCATCGTCTATAGCAGAAGGATGACTTTCGATCCCTACCACTTTTTGTGCAAAGCGAGCCAAGTACTGACCAATGGTACCCATGCCACAGTAGGCATCGAGCACGGTTTCGCGCTGGCTTAAATCGGCGGCATCGGCAATGGCGCGGTAGAGTTTTTCGGCGCCAAAGGTGTTGGTCTGGAAGAACGAGAACGGCGAAATTTCGAAACTGAGATCAAACAGACGCTCGCTGATGGTAGGCTTACCGAGCAACGAATGAACCTTGGGGAAATCGGGCTTATCGTGCAGACCCAAGTGTTCGACCACGAGGAGCGAAGCCAAACCTGGGCGACCACCAAAGCCACGCAAGAACTGCTGGAAGAGTGGCTCTAATTCTTTTTTACGAGCGTTCACCAAAAAACAGATCATCTGTTCGCCGGTGTGCGAACCGCGGCGGAGTAAGAGCGAGCGGAGCATCCCCTTTTGTGTTTTGGGGTTATACACAGGTAGGCGCGTCTGCTCCATAAACCGTTTTACATCTTGGAGTAACATCGCCACTTGTTCATCGTATAAATGGCATTCCGAAATCGGCAGAATGGTGGACCACTGGTTGGGCTGGTGGAAACCGAGGCTGGGGTTTTCGTCGAAGAAGATCCGGCGGCCACCGCGCTCTTCGCTACGCATCGATTCGTAGCCAAACGAGAACTCCAACTTATTGCGGTAGTTAAAGAGCTGTGGACTTGGGATGATCTTGAGCACCCGGCCCGGGAGAGTTTTACGGACTTCGGGATCTACGGGTGTTAAGTGCTCCAGGGTTTCGCGGATAATGTCCTCCTTATAGTTCAACTGCTTATCGTAACTGAGGTTCTGCCACACGCAGCCACCGCAGGTACCAAAGTGTGGGCAACGAGCGGGTAATTCATCTTTGCTCTTCTTTAAGACCTTTTGCACCTTGGCTTCGGCAAAATTATCTTTGCGTTTCAGGATCACAATCTGCACCTGTTGACCGGGTAGGCTATCGGCCACAAACACCGGCAGACCATCAATGTGAGCCAATCCGGCCCCTCCAAAGGTCAGTTTTTCGATGGTGACGGTATGCACTTGGCTATCAGAAGCCGTTGGTTCTACTATTGACATATAAACATAAATGTAGTAATAATATCTCCTTTTTTCATACTCAATGCTGCAAAACCCTCTGCGCTTTGGTACTAGTCTCGTCCTGGGAGTCTTGACCCTGGTAAGCCAGGGCTACTCCGTGAGCCTATCACAGACCATTACCAGTGCAAAGGCTATGCCAGCCATGCATGCCGCACCTAAGGTCATGCCAGTAGCCAAGAAGCCTACTCTGAGCCCAAAGAAGAGCCAGGGACCAGCTCGTACGGCTATGATTGTCGAATACACTCAGGATATCAGCCTGGCCCCCATCGACCCCTTGGTAGCCATTACCGACCCAAGCATTAAGCCCGAGCACCAAGCTCTTGCCCGCGAAGTTCTGAGTAACTTACCCAAAACCTGCCAATCTCAGCTACGCAACTTCTACGTGCTCTACAGCGACCCTGGTCACCGCGGTGCCGCTGGTAACGGCGTGATCATCATCAACGGGTTACTGTCGACTCAGGCGCTTCGCTCACAGTTACTGCACGAGATGCAGCACTTTGTCGATCTTACGTGTATTAATGGCACACCAGGTAGCCCGGCCAGCGTGTTTAAAGATGGCCAATCGCCTATTCCTGCCGATGACCCCAGTGTAGCCTTTTACTCCATTTGCTGGAGCAACAACACCACTAAAAAGGCAGCCTGTGGCAATACCGCTTTTGCCTCTAACTACGGTGCCAGTGATCCATTTGAGGACTTTGCCGAGTTTGGTTTTGAGTACCTAGGCCACCGCGAACGTGTAATAGGCCAAGCTAAAGCAGACCCCATTGTGGCTCAAAAGCTGGCCTGGTTCCAAACCTACTACCCTATTACGACTAAGCTCGCGCAAGGCAGTACGTGGGATGGCAAAATTGGCTACAGCGTTTCTAAATTACCGTATACGTGGCTCGGCGCATCGGTAACTGCTCAACGCTAGAAAATAGAGCCAGTCGGAGTGATAGTGAATTTTCCGATCCCTGCCTGTAGGCTAGGGACATGAACCGACGTACGGGCTTACTCTTACTTTGGCTAGCTACCGATCTTGCGCTGTTTATTTTGATATACCTGGCGAGTTATTTTTTGCGCGTTGGGTTAATTTTCTCCAGCGATTTACAGATTGATGAGTTTGTACTCGTAGTGATTGGCGTGGCCCCGTTCTGGCTCCTGAGCTTAGTTGCTACCCGCACATTTGGACTCACGCGTTCGCAGGGCACACCTCGCAACTTCTTTCATATCCTAGCCAGCTGCATCGTGGGTGCCGCACTCGTGGCACTGGCATTTTATTTCGTGCATGCGCGCGTGTTCAGCCGCCTACTTCTGTTTATTGCTTTGGCATGCAGTGTGTTCGTCATTTGGCTCTGGCACTTATGTTTTGAGCAGATCCAACGGCGGCTACTACGACGCCAACCCGTGTGCTACCCCACCGCCATTGTGGGACTCACCCGCGAAAGTAAAAGATTAATTGAAAGCCTGCAGCGCTCGCGCCACCCCTTAACACCAGTAGCCATTTTTGATGCTCAGGGCACTCACGAAAAGCACGTAGCTGGTGTACCAGTGGTGGGCCGGCTCCATAAGCTCGAAAGCACCATGCAGGCCGAGCACATTACCCACGTGATCCAGTGCAGCGATTTGGAGCACTCCATTAACATCTTGAGCATTTGCCGCAGTAACCGTGTCACGTACCTGCTCTTACCCTCGGTACTCGGTATTGTAGAAGGTACCGAAACCATTGAATTTCTAGAACATCAGCCCGTGGCAGTCGTGGCCCCAAACGCCCAATCACGGCTGCTGTGGCCCTTTCGCTAAGGCGAGGCCGTGGCCACCATTATGAGTTGTCTCTGGCCTGGTTTCGATAGTACCCTGCTACCCTCTCCCTGTTTTTCACTATGCGTCGCTCTCACACAATCCTCTGCGTTGGCTTAGTCACTCTCGTATTGGCTGGCTGCAGTGCTAAACCACTCACTGTGAATATGTCTTTTACTACTACTAATCCCGGCCGGATGGCCGATCTTAGTGCGGCAGCTATGCGTGTGACACAAAAACGCCTGCTGGCACTTGGCCAAAAAAATGTGAGTGACGCCGTGACAATTGAAGGCAGCACTCTGCACATTGCGCCAAGTAGCGCCAAAATTGCCAACGACATTATTGATCAGCTGGAGCACTCACCATTTGGGCTCGATATTATGGAGCAAGTGAGCGGCAGTGGTGGCGATATAGTAACCGAGCAGTTTGGCTCCTTTAACCGCACTGGTATTACCGAAAAACACTTAGAATGGGTAAAAGTTGGCAGCTCCAGCACTCGTGGCAAGGGCCTGGTAACGCTCAATTTTACGCCTGAAGGTCAAAAGTTATTACAAGACACCTTCGCTCGCTTGGGTGGCAAAGTTGTAGGTATTTTTGTGCGCGGTGTGCCTATGTCGCTACGTAAAGTAGCTCCCAACGAAAAGCCGCTTTCGCTCACCATCGATGGTATTACCTCGCCCGAATTGGCTCAGGTATTCGCCGATGACGTGAATGTTGGTGCCTTTGTCCGCTTTAGCCGCTAGTTGATCGTTCTCAAAATGGCGTCAGTCGCCTTTCCCTCGCTGCCTTACCACGCTATTCTGCCTGCCGATTCCCCTGTTTGATTCCGTCTACCCATGACCAAGCGATCTCCCCTCCGTACCGTTCTCGTGTGTGTTGCCGCAGTGGCAATTGTGCTCATTGCCCTGCCTCAAGAAGGCAAGCGTTTCTTAAATCTGCAGAGCAATGCCTGGTACACCAAGCCATTCCAGTGGCTCTACCAGCCAAGCCTACACTTGGGCCTAGATTTAGCCGGAGGCACACAGCTCGATTTCCGCATTTCGGAAGAGGAAATCAACCAGCAGCTAGCCAAAGTAACTCAAGATCTTAAGGACGCTCAGGAGAAAAATGCACCTTCTACCGATATTGCAAACCTCCAGGCCCAAAAGGCATCTATTGAGCAACAGCGCGAAAACTTGGTGGAGGCCGTGCGCGCAGTGCTAGAACGTCGTATTAACGCCCTGGGTGTCAGCGAAGCCACCATTACCCCATCGTACGTTGGTAACGAAAAGCACCTCCTCGTAGAGTGTCCTGGTATCGTAGACGTGCAAAAGTGTATTTCTACCGTGGGTAAGACAATCAAATTAGAATTTAAAGAAGAGTTCAACACGCCTACAGCTGAGTTTACAGCTGGTGTTCGCAAGAATGCCTCCGAGACATACGCACGTATCGTGGCCAAGAAATCCACACTGGTAAAAGAGGGCCAAGATTTAGGCACACAACTCGGTACGACATTTACCGATCGTATAACCTTTTTCCGCGATGAATTGCCAAAAGGTCTAGAAGGAGCTTGGACAGCTGCGCCTGGCACGGTGTATCAAACCAATGCAACTGTGCCGGTACCAACTCAAGATGCCAATGGCCAGCTGACTATGACCGACATGCCCGGCATTTTCTTGTACGAAGTTCTGCAGGGCCCAACAACGAGTGGCCGCACGATTGCCGATGTGTCCAAAGCCATGCAGTTTTTGAGCAAGAACAGCCCCGATGTTATTTACACCACCCAAGAAAAATACGTACTCAGCGATACTCCTACTGATAAAAATTTGGTGGAGACAATCAAGGCAGCCAAATTAGGTGATATGAAAGTCGTAGAAGGCAATGGCGAGACCCGCTTGGTCTACCTGCGCGAAACCAATGCCGGTGGCGATCAAGTAGCCGCTAGCCACATTTTAGTGAGCTTTAAGGGTGCAACTGGTGCCGATGCCAGCATTACTCGCACGAAAGAAGAGGCTCTGGCTCGAGCCAACGACCTCCGTAAGCAAATTACAGAAGGACGTGATTTTGCGACTACCGCTCGCCGCGAATCCGATGGCCCCTCTAAGAAAGATGGTGGTCGTCTTGGAACATTTGGTCGCGGTGTCATGGCACCAACGTTCGAAGCTGCCACCTTTGCCCTCCAAAAGACTGGCGACCTGAGTGCCCCTGTCGAAACTCAATTTGGTTACCACGTCATCCGCCTCGATGCACCAGTAACGAAGCTCCCTGCTACCGCCAACTTTGATCTGCTAACCTTCCGAGGCGAACAGTCGAAGACCAAGGCCGAAGCTGCCTTGCGTCAAATGCAAGAAGGCAAAGTGAAGACCGACGAATTAGCAATTAGCATTCGCACGCTCTTCTTCTCGCTCACTCCAACTGGCTGGAAAGACACAGCACTCGATGGTAAGCACTTCCGCCACGCTAGCGTTTCGCTCGATCCTACTACTGGCGTACCAGTGGTACAGATTGCCTTTGATGACGAAGGTGCCAGACTCTTCCAGGCTCTCACCAAGGCGAATATCAATAAGCAAATTGCTATCTTCGTAGGTGGCGAACTTGTTTCGGCTCCACGTGTGCAGCAAGAAATCGCCGGCGGTAACGCGGTGATTACTGGTAGCAAGAACATCGCCGAGGCTCGTACCCTCTCCCAAGATCTCAATACTGGTGCTATTCCTGCACCTATCCACCTTACTGGTCAGTACACAGTAGAAGCCACCCTTGGTGCCACCGCTATGCAAACGGCGTTTGCCGCTGGTGCCATTGGTTTAGTACTACTGATGATCTACATGGCAGTGGTGTACCGCCTGCTCGGCTTAATTGCCAACGTAGCACTCACTATGTACATCGTGATCTTGTTTGCCATCATTAAGCTCCCTCTCTTCTTGGTCACCAATAACTACGTAGTACTCACTTTGGCTGGTATGGCCGGTATTATCTTGAGTGCTGGTTTGGCCGTAGATGCCAACGTGTTGGTGTTCGAACGCATGAAGGAAGAACTCCGCCGTGGCCGCACCTTGCGAAACTCCGTCGATAGCAGCTTTAAGCACGCCTGGCCTGCTGTGCGCGATGGAAACATTTCCACGCTCATTACTTGCGCCATTCTGTTCTTGGTTGGTACCTCCATTGTGCGCGGATTTGCCGTGACACTCAGTATTGGTACGCTCCTCTCCATGTTCACAGCCTTCGTGGTCTCTCGCTGGATCCTCAATAGCATTTCGCACCGCCCCGAGTTCCAAGATCCACGCCTCTGCGGCGTAAAGCCCGTGCACCACGCTCCTCATGCCTGATCGCCTCACACTCCGAGGCCTTCGTGCATGGACCCACTTGGGAATCACCGCTCAAGAACGTAGTGTCGAGCAGCCAATCACTATTGATCTGACATGGCCTATGGATGCCACTGTCGTAGCTACTCACGACGATGTAGCCCGCGGTATCGATTACGCCACCGTGCGTGAGCAGGTGCTCACACTGGTACAAAAGGAACGTCATACGCTTGAGCTCCTGGCCGAAGAACTGGCCCAGGGGCTTTTAGCGATGTTCCCCATGACCGAAATAACGGTGACAGTACGCAAGTTTGCTCTGCCCGCCGTAGAGGCCACTGAGCTTACCATTACCCGACCACGCGCATGATGCCCATTCCACACACACTCCACGACGTGTGGATTGGCCTGGGTTCTAATATCGAGCCGGCTAAGAACTTAGCCGCTGCAGCTGAATTACTACGACAGCGGTGGCCCGATATACGCTTTTCTGCCGTGTACCAATCACCCGCGTTTGGTTTTGCCGACCAGGCAGATTTTTTAAATGCGGTAGGGCATTTTTCTACTCGCAGTTCACCCGAGCAAATTCGCGATCATTTACAGTGGATCGAAAAGACGCTCAAAAAAAACCCGCCCTTTCGTAACGGCCCTCGTACCATCGATCTAGACCTGCTCCTGTTTGGCAAGATGGTACTGCCCGATACCGATAGCTGGCGCACTATCGCCTCTGGCGAAGCAACCAACCGGCTCGTGATTCCACACCCACGCATGCATACCCGGGCTTTTGTCATTACACCTCTGCACGAAATGGGTATAGCGGGCAAACACCCGGTACTGCAACTTTCTTGGCAAGAGATCGCTAAAAATCTGGCAACTGAACCTCTTAAAAAAACCGATATACAATTAGACTAGACGTAGCTTTAGCCAAGCAGCATGATAGAAGCCTATGCGCTACTCCTCTTTGTTTGTTGCCTGTCTATCGCTCTGCTTTGCTACCTCTGCCCAGGCGATCACCCTCGGTCGACCTGCACGTGAACACCAGCGTGGAGCCACCGATCCAAAGATTATTCTGATTGAGTATTCGGATTTCGAATGCCCATTCTGCCAACGGCACGATCTCACTATGCAGGAAATCTTAAAAAAGTATCCAAATGATGTAGCTGTTGCCTATCGCCATGTGCCACTCAGCTTCCACCCCAACGCGCTTAAATATGCGCAGGCTAGCGAGTGCATTGCCGACCAGGACGAAAAATTCTTCTGGAAGTTCCACGATCGCCTGTTTGAATCGCTACGTAAACAACAGCGCGTGACCAAACGTACACTCATACAGTTGGCTAAAAAATCTGGTACCAATGCCGAGCAGTTGCAAAAATTCACTAAGTGCATTGCGAGCAAAAAACACCTCACCGAAATTCAGGAATATGCGGCTGCCTCTGGAGTAAACGGCACGCCAGCTACGTATCTATTGCCCGTTGGTGGATTGGGAGAAGTTATCATGGGAGCCCAGCCTCTCGAGTCGTTCATCGAAAAAATTGATGCTGCCTTAGCAGCACAAAAACCATGAGCCATTCCCCTGCTTCTGCCATCGCTCAGTTACTCGGTGCTCTCGGCATACGTGACAAATCGATATTGGCAGAATCTCCGGTAAGAACCGCTAAGCTCTGGCAAGAGCTTTTACGTGGGTATAGCGCCGATCCAATCGCACTCGTCCAAAAAGACCTACAACCGGTTACTGGCAGTAGTATGGTGATCGTGAGCGACATTGTTTTTCACTCGGTGTGCGCACATCACTTACTACCGTTTTTTGGCCACGTACACGTGGGGTACGTACCAGGCAAGCATATGATTGGCTTAGGGAAAATCGCCAGAGTAGTCGATGCTCTTGCCCACCGCCTGCAGATGCAAGAGGCACTCACCCAAGAAATTGCTGATGCGTTACAGCGCGGCCTTGGCGCTAAGGGCGTATGCGTCGTCATTGAGGCCGATCACCTCTGCCTACAAATTCGCGGGGCCAAAAAAACCCATGCTCGTACCACCACCATTGCAGGTACCAAGGTCCTAGCGAAGAGTGGAGCTGCCCGCCGAGAGTTTTTAGCAATGCTTAAACTTCAGGCTGCCAAGACCAAATCGGGTCGTTCTTGACGCACCGTGGCAGCTAATCCTGTTAGGTCTCCAGCGCGAGCAAGTTCTGTAATTTGCTGATCTGGGAGGAGCTTGCTGAGCTTGCGACGCGTGGCAATATAACTGGGATGCAAACCATCGATACTCTTAGGAGCCACCTTGGCCTGAGCAGCCATGGCACCTGCCTCATACAACTCGGTAGCTGTGACGATATGATCATCGCGTACAAAGTCTTCGGCTACCTGCACCTGTTGCCCTGTACGTAGATCCACCGCTGCCGCATTCGCCACCTTTTGGCGGGTATGCTCATCTTCGTGGGCTACTAACCCCACTGCTGCATCCTTATCAACCACCGCATCTTGGCCCATGACCTTACGAGCATCGAATTGCTGTGTACCTGGGCGATTGAGCATGGCTTGGCCAGCTACCCCATCGGCTAATTCAGCATTCTCTGGTGGCTTGCTGTCACCAAACGAAGCCTTGAGAGTCTTGGCTCCATCTTCTAGTTCATCTGCAGCCTGGCTGAGTAACTCGGCTTTTTGAGCTGGCTCAGCCTGGGCTAGTGTCTCTTCGATCTGACGAGCCGTTTCACCCTGTATGCCCTCCAATTGATCGTGAACATCGGCCTGTTCTGGATTGGGAGTAGCCAGTGCAGCTTCGATCTGACCATGTGTTGCCTCCGACATCTGGCGCAGTTCTTCGGCGCGGCTGTGTAGTTCGTCTACTACCCGTGCTCCCGATTGACCTTCGGTCTCAGCGGCAACATCGACGTAATGCGTCTTGGCGAGTTCGAGTGAGGTGTTTTCCATGTGCACAGTGTCTGCCTATTTATAGCCCCCACACCAAACCGAGTTTTCGAAGTGC
>CAZLUF010000040.1:7023-9722 GCA_964562645.1 uncultured Candidatus Peribacteria bacterium | reverse complement strand
CCCCGGCTCAAAATCATTCCCGATATCTCCCGCTAACGTACTCCCCGGTAAGTCACGAATGTGACCCATGCTCGCTTCCACGATGTAATCTTTCCCCAAAAAACGACGGATCGTTTTGGCCTTCGCTGGAGACTCAACAATAACGAGGTGACGAGACATAGATAGAGGAAGCAACGCTCGGAGAGCCTAGTGAGTGTAGAGCATCACTGTCAAAAAATCGGCGTGATGTTCGTAGGTGATAAAAAAGAATGAAGTGCCAGAATCTGTGTGCATTCAGCTCTAAAAATCCATTTACGCTGGTACAGAACGAAATTGACTAGCAAAACAAAAAATGTATTAATCACCTAAAATGGGACTTTTCGGCTTCGGATAGATCAAAATTTGTATTGAGTTTTTTTGGCTTACCAAAGCCAAAGAAAAGGATTGTTGACGAAAGCAAGGCAAAAAAGTGAAGAAAAGCGCTTGCCATAGCCAAAAGAGATCTTAGACTTAGTGATGTTTTACTTTTCTCCCCTCCTTGACCTATGTCCAAGCAGGATCTCATCGCCGCCATTGCGGACGCTTCTGGTATCACCAAGCGCGCTGCTGGTGACGCTCTCCAGGCTCTGATCAACATCGTGATCAAGAACCTCAAAAAGGGTCAGCCAGTAACCATCACCGGTTTCGGTACATTCAAGTTGTCTTCTCGCGCTGCTCGCACGGGTGTTAACCCACGCAACCCAAGCCAGAAGATCTCTATCCCAGCTATGAAGGTTCCATCCTTCAAGGCTGGTAAGACCCTCAAGGACGCTGTTCGCTAATTGAGGTTACCGACTTTGGTATCAAAAGCCTCCGTAAGGGGGCTTTTTTGTTTTCTCGACACAAGCCTGCTATTCTCTCTTCCGACCTATGAACCACCAGCTTGTTTCCGATATCACCAGCGAGATCCTGCGCCAGCTCAACCTGCCATTTACCGAGGTAAAGACAGCCGAAGAAAAAGACTTTATGCGCGTGGATATCGTATCGCCCAAACCCAGCCGTATTATCGGTTGGCATGGCGAAACGCTCAACTCGGTACAGTGCCTGGTTAAAGCTATTGTTCGCACTCAAGAAAAACTAGAAAAAGCCCCTTTTATTGTACTCGATACCGATGGCTACCGCCGCATGCAGGAGGACAAAGTGCGCAAGATCGCCGATACAAAAGCTGATTTTGTCCGCCGCACTGGCAACCGCATTGCCCTGCAGCCCATGAGCCCGTACTTCCGCCGCGTGGTTCACTTGCACGTAGCCAGCTCTCCGCATTTGAGCGACCTAACCACCGAGAGTGTGGGCGAAGGCGACTACCGTCAAATTGTGCTCCGCATGAAGAAGGAAGAGAAAAACCGTGGAGGCGAAGAGCTCTCACCAGTGATGTCGCAAGATGATGGCCTAGAAAATCTAGATATCTAGTTTGGCCAAGCGAACATTGTACGACAAGACTGCATGGCAAGTTTTTTGTCTATGCTTCGGTAACTAAGCCATCTGGTATTGTGGTCTTCACACGCTCTCGCTGCTATCTACCCAAGCAGGCGAGCGATATCTATGAAATTGTGGCAGCGCTTCTCTCTTCGCCGGCTCAGGCAGTACTGCACACCCGCCCTGCTTGATCGACTGATTATTGATGCCCTGATTATCGCATTATTTTTTGCCGCGAGAGCCATTCTTGCCCGGGCCTGGTACGAAGCTCAAGGACCCATGACGAATGATTCTTCGATTTACCTGGGGGTTGGACGTGGCATTTTAAACGGCCTACTTCCATACCGCGATCTGTTTGAAACCAAGCCGCCAGGTATTTTTATCTTGAGCGCGCTATCGCTCTGGATCACTGGTGATCACACAATTGTCGCCTGGGTCGAAGCTGGAATCTTTATTGCCGCACCCATTGCCCTGGCTGTATTTGCCTGGTTACAAACTCCTAAATCTCGCCAGCTGGAAGCCACGCTTATGGCTGCGATTCTAGGTTGTATGCTCAGCCTGTATTCGGCCGAGCACGCTGGTGAATTCCAAACCGAATCGTTTGGAGCCGCCGCCGGTATTGCCTACGCCCTCAGTATTGCCGGGAGAAAATCGGCTCTCAGCCGCAAGTGGCAATGGTTCTTTGCCCTGTGCTTACTTGGCGCCATTGGTTTTAAAGAACCCTTCTTGTGGTCCTGTCTGGCTGCGGCCCTGATACTAGAAACTGAACGACCCCAGCGCCTTGTGCATTCCTTTTTGATGCCACTACTCTATGCCATTTTTATTGGCATGGTCATTATGTATGCGTGGGGAATTTTGAGCGATTACTTTACCATTTACTTGCCATCGATTCGTGATTACGTAGGTGGAAAATGGGCACCATTTCTGCGCGGGCTCGATGTCGATGGACCCTGGCGCGAACTCTACTATTACAATTACAAATTTGCCTATACCTGGTGCATAGTAAGTGTGATCGTTTTTTGGCAGTGTACCTGGCGGAAATCTGCCCAAGTAGCCATTTGGACAACGGTCGCTTTTTTACTAGGGCTCTACCTACTAGCTCTCAGTGTGGGTTCGGGAGGCCAATACTATAACCACCACTACGCCTTTGCGGTACCAGGTTATGCCGCCATTGCTCTGCTCTGCATACGATCATGGGCTCACTTACCGCGCATAGTTCATGTAGTTCTAGTTCTTCTTACTCTCTGGTTCGGCAGTGGATTGTT
>CAZLUF010000040.1:0-7013 GCA_964562645.1 uncultured Candidatus Peribacteria bacterium | reverse complement strand
AGAGGGTATTGCACGAACAAAGGCTGATGCAGCGGCTATCGATACTATCTTGGATCAATGCCACCAATCGCGTTACATGTTTTTGGGAGTTATTGACCTACAGCCGTACGCTTTTACTAAGCATTCGCCACTGGGGCCCACCTTCTTTCAGTTTAATTTATTTTTAGAAGCAAATCGTACGTACTTCCGCTACACCTTTTTACGGAATATCTACTCAGCCAATATCTTAATTATGCATGACGAAATGGAGCTGAATGATTTTAGGGGTCATATTGCCTACCATGTCACAACCCAATTCAGCTGGGATCCTCCGGCCTGCGCACAGGGCATTACCCTCAGTAAGCCATACCACGTAGTGTATCGCAAATCAGCTTTTCCAGAGCTGCAGAAACCTACTGCTCAAGTGCCAGTAGAACCAAAGCAGAAATAGCTATTTCTGGCTCAGCTTCTGCCATTCTTCTAGGAGCTTTTTTTCGTCGCGGCTGAGCTTGGTAGGAATATGCACCACAATGGTGACATAGTGATCGCCGTGACCACGCCCCTGCAGTACCGGAAAGCCCTTGCCACGTACGCGTAGAACTTGATTAGGCTGTGTGCCAGCAGGAATAGAAAGCGTCACATCACCCTGAACCGTAGGAATTGATACTTCGTCACCTAGTAACGCCTGTAATACCGAAATAGTGAGTAAAGAACGGACATCGCTGCCATCGCGCTCAAAACGATCATCGGCCGGCACTTGAATCCTCACAAACAGATCGCCAGCTGGTTCACCGCGCCTCCCTACATCTCCCTCACCCTGCACACGCAGCGACTGCCCATCGGCAATTCCAGCCGGAACCGTAATGGTCACTTTGGCATCTACGGCCATGCGCCCCTCGCCATCGCAACGGCGGCAAATTTTCTCGGGTACTTTGCCTGAGCCCTGGCAGCGCGGACACACACCTGTTTGCTGAATAGCTCCAAAAAAAGACTGTGTGACGCGTGTCACCTGCCCGGTGCCTCCACAATCGCTACAGTTGACGAGTGAGGAGCCTTTAGCTGCTCCGGAGCCACTGCACTCTTCACAGGCCTCTAAACGACGAAATTTGAGCACTTGCTCGCCACCATGCACCACCTGATCCAACGTAAGCGTGAGTGAAACTTCGCGGTCATCGCCTTTACGCTGACGTCGTCGCCCACCACCTGCGGCAGATCCTCCAAAAAACGATTCAAAAATATCACCAAAATCCATGCGGCCACCTTGCCCAAAATCAAAACCGGCAAAGTCGTTTGGATTAAAGCCACCGCCAAAGCCGCCCTGACCGGGGCCCGCCTGACCAAACTGATCGTACATTTGACGCTTTTTGGGATCAGTGAGGGTTTCGTAGGCCTGGTTGACCTCTTTAAATTTTTCTTCGGCATCTTTGTTCCCCTTATTTTTATCGGGGTGCAGCTCCTTACTGAGCTTACGGTACGCCTGCTTAATTTCGTCGGCCGAAGCCGAGCGCGACACGCCTAAAATTTCGTAGAAGTCTTTAGCCACAGGCCAAAGTATACACCAAGCACCCATGGCCTTCTACCGTTTAAAGACCACGAGCGGCACAAACTGAATCTGGTTATAGCGGAAGCCGTAGCGTACGCCTCACTCTCCGCGAGGCTGCAAGACTGGCAGTAGCAATAGCCAGCGCGATTGGTTGCAGTGAATCTTCGGGCGCGTTTTCGACTGGCATATCGAACGGCTGTTCGCCATCCACACGTATGCCTTGTAAAAACACGGCATCGACCGATTCAATTTCAGTATCTTCTGCAGACAGTTCTGGGCTCACTTCTTCTTTGCCTTCAGGCACTTCGCGCTTGGGAGTATGGTCAGGGGATGGATGTGATTTAGCAGAGTGATCCCGTTCTTCTAGTACAGCACTAAAAACCGATTTCAATATATCTTTCCGCTGGCGTTCTCCTAGTTGTTCGTCATTCAATATTGCCTCTATCAGTGGCCGAATATTGGCTTGTACTTCTAGTGGTAAACCAGCCAAAGAATCATCAATATTGCCAAGCAGAGCCATCTCTGTACGATTGGTCGACTCTATTTCAATAGCGGCATTGTGATGCTCATCGTGGCCATGTTCATGGTGATGAGCATGTGGGTGATGATGCTCAACATGTTCCGCATGAGGCGCATGAGGATGCGCATGCTCGTGTATATGCTCGGCATGGAGTGAATGATGATGCGAATGATGAACATGCACATGTTCACCAACGTGATGCTCATGCGACTCATGGTGTTCGTGGTGTTCTTCTGCCTCGTGTTCCTCTGGGCGCTCAACGTGCAGATCTGTAATTTCGCCCTCAGCAGTGACTGTAAATTCCACTTGGGCCGTAATATGCTCACCATGATAAAACTCCAGGGTGTAGTCGCCAGGTTCATATGGAGCATCTAACGCAAAATCGCCACTCACCGGTACCGTACTCACCTGCAATACCACTGCCTCGTTTGGGGTATCGGCATACAGTGTCCAATTATCTTGAGCCGCCGCAGGTAAATGTACTACCAAGGTATGACCATGTACTTCCACATCGTACGCCGCATGCTGTACCAATACGTTCTCTACCTGCGTATGGGTAACTGCAGCCTGTGCCACCACACTGTGACTTGGCTGATATGCAAACACAGGAGCAGCCGAAGGTACAAGGCGGTCATCGAGTGCTTCTAAACCTAGTTTGATCATAAGAAGAGGAAGTAATTGTTCGTATTCATCCACAGCTCAAAAGTCAGGAAAAGTCTTGGAAACTTGTGCCGAAAGTCCGTTTGTGCTACAATTTCTAGATTTCACACCAAAAACTATGCCTAGCTCTACCGCCACCGACCAAAACACTATGCCAAGTGGCGAGGAAATTTACGACTCGATTATGGCCCAAATTGAGCCCGAACTTACTACCGCTCAATTGCCATTACTAAAAGAGAAGTACAAGAGCGAAACGCCCGAGCAGGCCAAGGCTCGTGCCGAGCGCTACCAAAAAGCCTTTAAAACGTATGATGCTATTTACCAAGAATTCGTGATCGAAGTAGATACCAAAGCTCACGAATACCGCAAGTCTGCCCTCCAGAGCGCCGAGCGCGAAGAGTCTGCCAAAGAGGCAGCCTCGCTCAGCGGACTCGAGGCCGCATTCTCCTCTATGTAATTTACTTCTCTCTTTTATTCGCCTTTTACCAACACACATATGAAAAAATTCTTAACTCTCTTCCCGGTTGGCGCCACTGTCTCCATGATGGAGTGTCGCTTGATTCATCGCATGACACCAGACGCAGTTCCCTCTGAGCCTGGCGATCCAACTGGTCGACCTACTTCTGTGGAAAGCCCTGAACAGCGCGATACACGCCGTGCCGCAGAAATTCTGCAAGATCCCAAAAAAGCAGCAGAAATTAAGGATGAGGAAGCTCGTTCACAAGTTGAGAATGCAGTAAAAATCTACGAAGCAAACGTTGCTCATGACGGCGAAGAAAATGCAGGGACTGCGAGAGAGACTGCGGTTGCAGATATCCGTTCGGCCTTGCAAAAAGCAGCTGAACGCGCTCGTCAGACAACTGAGAAAGGCCAGAAAGAAGGAGCTGAATCTGCCGAAAATCCAAATGCCGTAAAAATTGAACGTGATCTGAAGAAAGGCGAAGCCTACACGACTTCGACAGATGGCAAAGAATACACTTGGCCACTCACATTAAACGATGCGCAACTCACCGCACTGCACAACGTCCGCAAGACCATGACCAACGCGCCATTTGCACCCACCGCTGCTAATCAGCCAATCCGTGGTGTAAGCGTTGAGGCTGTAAATAATGATCAGGTATCTACCGTGGATGCCAAGGGCCAACGGATCAACTGGCGCCGTGCCGAGCTCTCGGCAGACGACTTTGTAAAGTTACACGAAACAATCGCTAAACCAACAAGCGTCAATCCAGAACAGCAACAGAAGGTGGCAAAAGAAGTAGCTCAAAAGCAGGCCAAGCAGAAAGTAGATACTCAAAACGGTCGCCTTGATACTGGCCGCGAAAGTCCTGAACTTCGTGAACTTGCCAAGGCTATTGCTGAACTTATTAAAACAATTACCGCACTTATAAATAAGGGTAAAACTGGCCCGAGTAACACTGCAACAGACAAGCCTACTGACAACAAAATTGATAAAAACGAAAAGCCAGCTAACGGCAGTGAAGTAGGCCGTAAGGTAGAGGCAGATCGCGCCAAGTTAGCAAAGGAAAACGCCAGCGATAAGCCAGCCGATATTCGTAAAAAGCAGATCGATGGATACAAGGGCGAAAAGGCATCGAACGAAAAGACCATTGGCGAGAATAAGACTGCGATCGATAAGGCTACCGATCAATCAAAAAAGTGGGAAACAGACGTTACAGATAACCAAAAGAAAATTGATGATCTTAAGAAGTCCAATACCGATGAAAAAGATGTAAACAAAAAACGTGAAAATGAGGCCACAATCGTTCGCCTAGAAACAGAAGTACAGAAGCTCAAAGATTGGATTGAGGCGAATAAGAAGGTAGTGACGAAGCTCGGTGACGAAAGCAAGAAGCTCGATACCCGCAACACCGAACTCACCAGCCTCGTTGAACACACCGAAAAAATGGCAAAAATTGAAGAATTTGTAGATAAAGTAAAAGAACTGAAGCTGGTAAAAGATCTAGGCGTAACAATTGAATTTAAGCCAGAGCCACCAGTGTTGGTACTTAAAGCCAAAAACAAAGCCGATATTGACTCTGTCAAAAAGGAAGTTGATGCATTGGTAACAGCTACACCAGGTATGGAAGTAAAGTTTGAATCTACGTCTGACGCTCAATAATTAGCAGTAAGGGGTGAGCACCTCTCTCGCTCACCCCGTTTTTTTTCACTCCTATGACTATTGCCTCCGCTACCGATCTCCGCACGCTCGAAGAGCAACTGTTTGCCGACGTTTCGGGCTATAACCTGGCTTCGGCTGGGCGTATCCGCCTGGGCGTCGATGGCAATAGCATCTTTACCTACGGCGAGGTTTCGCCCGAGGCTATCCAGGTAATGATCGAAAAGACCGAAGCCAAGCCTGGCGAAGTATTTTGCGATTTGGGTTCGGGCACCGGTAAGGCTGTCATTTTGGCCGCCGCCATGCACCCATTTGCCAGGTCCATCGGCATCGATTTGCTCTACGAACTCACCGAGGCCGCTAACCAAGTCGCCAGCCGTTACCACGAACAAGTACGTCCTCAATTAGGCGAATCGTGGGCTAACCAGGAGGTAGAATTTTTAACTGGCGATATTTTTGCCACCGATTGGCGTAGTAGCGATGTGGTATTCAGTCACTGCACCTGCTTCGACGAAGATTTGATGCAGCGCCTCACTAATAGCTGTTTGCACCTTAAGCCCGGTAGCCGCGTGGTTACAGTAACCAAGGGGCTCCGCAGTGACGAATTCGAACTCTATCACTCCCAGCCACAACGCATGGGCTGGGGCGATGCCACTATGTTCTTTTACCGCCGCAAATAATTCCCCAAACTTGTATGCACACACATACTCACTTCCTCGGCCGCTTTTCGCTCCGCGAAGCACGCTTGCTTGCCATGAGTGCAGGTACGCCAGAGCGACCAGCCGAGCCCACGCCAGAGACTAGCCCCGATGCTGCCCCAGCAAATCCTGAAGCTGTAGCGAAAGAGGGTGTCGAAAAACGCCAAGCTGATGCTAAGCAGTTGGCCGAACGTGGTGGCGCTATTTTGCCCGAAGTGATGGAAGTGCCACGCCTTAACTCAGTAGTAAAACGCGGCCCAGATGCCGTGAATGTATCGGGTGGGCCACGCGCCTATAACTTTACGCAGCGCGCCGATATCAACGACGAGGGTTATAAGCGCTTGTACGACTGCCAAATGCACGCCGAGGGCAAGGGTATCCCTGCTCTCACCAAAGGCTTGCAAGATCTAGCCAAGAGCAACATTAGTGATGCTGAATTTAAGGCAAAAGCTACAGAGCTGATGGTTAGCACTCGTAACGAATGGAAGAATAGCTACGGCAACGTACTCGCTGCCTCGGGCATTGTGTTGAGCGATGGCTTTATGCGTGTACCAAACACCAAGGCTGAGGCCTTGGCTAACCCACCTAAGTACTCGCTCTTCTGCGATTTCCAAAAAGATGGCAAGAGCTTGACTCAACTCAACGGCAACGGCCGTCCCGAGCAAATGATGGGCAAAGAGTTCGCCGAACTCATCCGCGTGCTCATTCAGTTGATCAAAATGATCACTGAAGAACTCAAGAAGGGCAAAACCGAAAACGGCCCTGAAAAGCAGAAAGAAGATCCTATTGGCAAAGAAATAGAGCAAGATCGTGCTCGTCTCCAGAAAGAGCGTAAGACTGACAAGATTACCGATAAGGATTTAGAGAGCTACTACGAAGGTGAAAAGAAAAACAATGATAAAAAACTTGATGGTGTAAACAGAGATCTCAAAGATGCCACAGATCGCAAAGAAACGGTCGGTAGTAAAATCAAGAGTACTGAAAAAGAACTAGAGAATGCCTCTAAGGAAGAAAAGCCTAAGATCGAAGAAACTCTGCAGAAACTCAAAGACGAGCTAGATGCCATTACGAAGACTGAAAAGAATTTGCAGACACGAAAAACGGAGCTCGAACAAGCCAATGCTGTCTTGAAGAAAAAACTAGACTACCTCAAGCGCCCCAAGACCACTAAGGAAGGGGAGGAGGTAGCCAACAAACAGATTAAAGATGTGGCTCCAGATGCCAGAGTGACACGTAACGGCAATGAGCTCAAAGTCGAAGCTCCGGAAGGTCTCGATAAGATCATCCGCGATAGTCTCAAAGATATTGATACTGGTGATGTCAAAGTCACCATCATTGTCATTAAACGCGGCGCATCAGCTGAAAAGAAGGACGAGAAAACCGCTTAATTGGTCTTCAAGCGACAAAAAACCACTCCAGGCGGGGGTGGTTTTTTGATCTCAATATCAACAAAAAAAGACCGCGGACGCACCGGAATGCGGAAAGAAGAATGGT
>CAZLUF010000039.1:0-9908 GCA_964562645.1 uncultured Candidatus Peribacteria bacterium | reverse complement strand
CTCTAGTGTGGTTTGCCGGTCGCGCTGCTCTGCATACTAGTTGGTTCCACCGGGCGGCCCTGGTAGCTGGAGTCATGTCCTCTTGGGTCCTGGCCCTCTTTGTTTCGGGTGGGTGGCTACTGGCACTCTTGGTGGTTTTGAGTTTCTTTTCGCCTATGGGGTACCTCCTGACCTTCTTGGCGATGATCGTACCGCTCTTGCTGTGGCCACGTTTGGCATTTGCTCCCGTTATTTTGGCGCACAATGAGTGCAGTGTATTAGAAAGCCTGCGCCTGAGTTACCGGCACACACAGGGGTCATGGTGGCTCATCATTACTCAGCTTTTTTGGTTTTCGCTCTTTGTGTGGTGTGCCCGCAGTGTGTATACCGGGCTCATTGAGGGTGTTGTTTCCATTGCCGCTAAGCATTCGCCCTATGCCTCGTTGCTCTACAGCGTGCTCCCGTTTTTGGCGGTTATCTTAATTATTATCAAACTCACTTTTGTCATCCTACTGTGGCAAGTATTGCCAGGAAAAATGCTCTTGAGTCAGTTAGCGGAGAGAGATCAGGAGTTGCCTAAATAAAATTGATGCATTAAGTAGTATCATTTACTTGTCTATCAATTCAGAAAATTGGTCGGTTTTGTCATTTACTTTTGAGCGATCAAAAGAAATGAGGAAAGAAAAATCGCCGAAAATTACAAACTCGGTGAGTACCTGCTTTACATGATATCTATCAACTCGGCAGAACACGTGTGCTACTACTGTATTCTGCGCTCCTCGGGCATATAATTTTCGGTGGGGTTAATAAATGCACGAAGCAGAGACAGGCGTGGCGGTAGGCGCGCTTTTTTTGGTGAGTTTCTTTGGCGACTTTCTTGTCTGGTAGATAAGAAAGTGACAAACATCTGAATCTTTTGAGTCACGCAAAAAATGGCAAAGCCAATTAATGACATGAAAGTAATAGCTACAGAGTCAGTTGGTCGACTCAAAAATAAATCCGCATGATGTTATTCATTAAGTAATGCTCTAAATCCAGCCTCATCCAAAACTGGCACATTCAATTTTTGCGCCGCGTCTAACTTACTCCCCGGATCTTCACCCGCGACGACATAGTTTGTCTTTTTGCTGACGGTACTACTCACGGAACCTCCACGATCTTTAATCATTTTTTTAAGCTCCTCGCGGCCTAGGGTAGGGAGTGTGCCTGTAAGTACGAACACTTGGCCGGTAAAAATTTGGGGTGCGGTACTGGCGGCAAGTGGCAGGCACACCACGCCATGTGTTGTGAGGGTATCGAGCACCTCTTGCTGCTCATGCGACTCGCTCCATTCGCGCAGGGCTTGTAGATGCACTTGCCCAATGCCATGGATGGCCAAAATATCTTCGTCATGGGCAGTGGCAACGGTGCGGGCAAGGTCACTTGGACGAATGCCGTGTACTACCACTTCGCGAGTCTCGGGGCCAAAGAGAGAGTTTTGGTCGGATTCGGGGGTCGTTTCTAACACTGTTATATCGCTTGCGGGCCATGGTAAACGGCGAGCCAAGAGCTCGGCTGTTTCGCGACCGATGTGGCGGATGCCTAGGGCAAATAAGCAGCGATCTAGCGGTACACGGCGGCAGGCTTGCAATGCCTGGAGCAAGTTTTGTGTCTTTTGCTCTTTAAACAATGGTAGTTGGAGGAGATCTTCGGCGGTGAGTCCAAATACATCGGCAGGGTTATCGATAAAGCCACCGTTCACCAGAGCCTCGATGGTTTCGCTCCCCAGACCCTCAATATTAAATGCGTAGCGTGAGGCAAAGTGTGCCATGCGCTCCAAGACTACGGCTCGGCAATTGGGGTTGGGGCAGCGGTGGACCACTTCGCCATCGGGGCGAATGAGGGTGGCGTTGCAGCTGGGGCAGTGTTCCGGAAACAGAAAGGGAACCGTGTGCTCAGGGCGTAAATTCAGTAGTACCGATACTACTTCGGGGATGATGTCGCCGGCTTTTTGGACAACGACCGTATCGCCCAAGCGAATATCGAGCCGAGCGATTTCGTCGGCATTGTGCAGGGTAGCGCGGGTCACAGTAGTGCCAGCGAGCTGAGTTGCAGTTAAGTGTGCCACGGGTGTAATGGCTCCGGTGCGCCCTACCTGCAAGACGATATCGAGTATCTGGGCAGTTTTTTGCTCGGCTGGGAATTTATAGGCTCTAGCCCAACGAGGGGCTTTAGCGGTGGAGCCAAGTTCGCGCTGTAGCCGTCTATCATTCACTTTGAGCACCAGGCCATCAATATCAAAAGGTAACTCGTGGCGATGCTGTTGGATCTGTGCATAGTACTGTTCTACGTCTGTAAGATCGTGCACGAGTTGGTGATCGGGGTGTACGGGGAAGTGATGTTGATCTAGCCAGCGCATGAGTTCTTGCTGAGTTTGCAGTTCCCAGGCATCGGCACTCGTGGCATCGAGTGCATAGCAGTACATACGTAGCTCGCGGCTGGCGGCAATGGTGGGATCTAGTTGTCGCACCGATCCTGCGGCGGCATTCCGTGGGTTGGCAAATTGCTCGGCAATTGGGAGTTCGGCATTAATACGCGCTAGGGCTGCTGTTGTAATAAACACTTCACCAGATACCTCAAACATGGGCGGGGTGTGTGGTGATTCCAGGGTGAGTGACAAAGGGATTGTCTCAATGGTTCGCACTGTGTGTGTAACATCTTCGCCCTCAAGGCCATTCCCGCGTGTGACAGCCCGGCGGAAGACATAGTGGGTACGCGTGTGAGCATCTTGTTCGTATACGAGCGAAATATTCAGTCCATCAATCTTCAATTCCATCAGTAGATCAAAACGACGGTGCTGGTCATCCAGTGCACGGCGCATTTGATCCCACCAATCTTCAAGGTCGGCAGATGCAAAGGCATCGGTGAGGGATTCTTTGGGCACCAGGTGAGTCACTTTGGGGAGCCGGCCATCGAGCGGGGCACCCACTCGCTGAGTGGGGGAGTCGGGCGTGATCAAATCGGGGTGTTCTTTTTCTAAGGAAATGAGTTCTTGTTTTAAGGCATCGCGCACATCTTCGGACACATCGGTGCGGTTTTCGATAAAGTACGCGCGATTGGGGCGCTGAATTTCGGCGCGGAGTTTTACAATGCGAGCGGCAGCAGTGGTACGATTCACGCTACCATTGTGGAGGTGTATGCCCCGGTTCATCAAGAACATTCTGATCATTGGCTATCTCTGGATCACCGCCCTCGCACTGGTGATGACCATACTGCGGGCCTACGTGCCCCTGGCGCCGTATTCATGGGTACAGTGGGCGTACGGCATGATGGCCCCGTACCAGAGTGATGACCCCATTAATTTCCGAGTAGTCGCTACGGGCTATGCGTCCGATGGCACAAGCCAGCGCATTGAATTGGCGCCCTACTTACCCTACGGATTCGGCGAGCGAAACGCGCGCGAAATGCTCAGGCTGCACGACTTGCCTCTTTCGGCTCTGCATCGGTCGCACTTTGTAGCCTTTGGCTTGCGCATCTTAGAACAAGAGCGAGCCCGCGGCCGGTACTTTACACATTTGGATTTAGCGCTGCATTTTTGGGAGCGTAGCCCGGCTTGGTATGAATTTTTGCATCAGCCACTGTTTACGAACATCGTTCCCCTTGTGACCGTTCAATAACTATGAAGATTGAGCGATTCTTTAGCGGCGTAACCCGAGGCTGGCTACGAGTGAGTGCCAGCTGGAACCACATCTGGCACCGCCAAGTGCCACCACAGAGCTTGGCAATATTCCGGATCTTTTTTGGTTTCTTTCTCTTGCTGAGATATGGAGTGGAGTGGCCCCATGCTTGGTTACTGTACTCAGAACAGGCGATCATGCCGCCTTTGGTGAGTGGCTCACACTGGTGGTCTTTGGTACTTACGCTACCGCCCCCGGTAGTTGCTCAGTTCATTTTTACTGTCTTTCTCTTTAGTATTTTGAGCTTTGCAGTGGGTTACCGTACTCGTGTCAGCCTGGCGGTGTGCGTGCTCTTGCAGCTGTACTACTGGAACTTATCGATTTGGGTTTTTGGTACATCGTACGAACGATTGTTTCTTACTATTACTATTCTCCTGCTCGTTTTGGCCGATCCTGGCGCTACGTTCTCGCTCGATGCCAGGCGGCTCCATGGTTCCTGGCGCGCTTGGCGATACATCTCCATTTTGCCGCAGCAACTGCTAGCTGTGCAGATTACGGCTACCTATTGGGGAGTGGGCTGGCAAAAAATGGTGCTCCCTGCCTGGCAAAGTGGGGAAATACTGGCTTGGGGTTTTATGGGCCGCTGGGCTACCGATTACGCTTGGTGGGTGGCTCGTCTCAATTGGCCTCTATGGGTATACGATCGCCTGGTCGATACAGTTAAGCTTTTCGAATTCATGTTGCCTTTTGGCTTGTGGTTCAGAAAAACACAGCCATGGTTTTTTGTAGGGGGGTTTCTCTTCCATACGGGAATTACGATCTTTCTGAACATTTGGTGGTTTCAGATTCTCATTCCGGCGTACATTGTTTTTCTCGATCCTGCCAAGGTTCATACGTGGTGTGTGCAAAAACTTGGTGTTCCGGAGCGGCCAGTATTAGGCTCATAGATGCGAATTATGGCTATGAACACGTGTTGTAATTAGGAGTGACGTAGTTGTCAACCGTAAGTGCGTTGCAAACACCGCTGGATACGGAAAGATACGCGCCGATGGCAGTACGTGATGATATTCGTCGGCAGCTACAGAAAATTGATGAGCAGATCATTAGTTTGCTCGCCGAAAGACACGGCCTTTGTCAGGATGCTTTGGAAGAAGACCACGAAGCTTTCGATGCTGCTGCCCTAACCGAAATTATTTCGGATTGGGAAGGTGGTGCCGACGAGCGTGGCCTCCATATGCCTACCATGAACAAGCTGTGCCGGCTCTGTAACCAGTTGTGTTTAACCAGCGGCGAGTAGCCGGTTGGTAAATTTGGCTTCTACAAAAGGCATTTTTGTGATACACTGGCTCGATGAACAAACAAGCAATCACACAAGTCTTTACTCGCGCGGTGGAGCTTAAGGCCTCCGATGTCCACTTGGGCGTTGGTTCGCCAATTCTCTTTCGTATCGATGGTGTGCTCACGCCGCAAACACAGAGCATTTTAGGTCCGCAGGAGGCGGAGGAGCTCATTGCCGCTGCCTTGGAGCCAGCTACCTATACACGTCTGCAGCAGCAGCGTGAGGTAGATGCCTCGTTTACTCTGCCTACTGGTGAGCGCGTACGTATTAACTGTCTCTATGAGCGCGGTCACTTGAGCTTGGTCGGTCGTATTATTACCAACGAAATTCCAGGTCTTAAAGAGTTGATGCTCGAAGAAATTAGTTCGCACTTTTCCACCATTCGCGAGGGCTTGGTGCTCTTTACGGGGCCTACCGGTTCCGGTAAGTCCACGTCGCTGGCCTCCATTATTCAGAACATTTTAAACACACGCCCGGTGAACACCATCACATTGGAAGATCCCATTGAGTATCTCTTTCAGCCTGGCGCGGGTGTGATTCGTCAGCGTCAGTTTGGCGAAGATTTCGTGAGCTTTCCCGATGCGCTCAAGCACGTGTTACGCCAAGATCCAAACGTGGTGCTGGTGGGCGAAATGCGCGACCCCGAGACCATCTCTGCTGCGCTTACCCTTGCCGAAACTGGTCACCTCATTTTTGCCACACTGCACACGCCAAACACCACACAAACGGTCGACCGTATCATCGATGTGTTCCCACCTTACCAGCAGCCTCAGGTGCGTTCGCAGCTCAGTATGTCACTCAAAGCGGTAGTGGCTCAGCGCCTAGTGCCAAAGGTTGGGGGAGGACGCGTGGCCGTGCGCGAAATGTTGCTCAATAACCCAGCGGTAGCCAACATCATTCGCGATAACCGTACGCCAGAACTTAAGAGCGTACTCCAAACACAGGAGGCCATGGGTATGATGACGTTCGATAAGCACACTCGTCGCTTGTACAAAGAAGGCTTGCTCGATAAAGAGACAGCCGAGTGGGTATTGGCGACGATTTAATGCATGGAAGACAAACCTGTGGTTTTTCTCCCATGAGCCCACTTTTCCCTATACGGAGTTCTCATAGTCGGGGGCCCACGAGACCCGACTATTCGAATATTGTTTGATTCTGAGTGGATGTCTGGTTCGACATTCTTCGGCACGCCGCGTTGTCACACTGAGTGACCGAAGCGCGATTAACGTGGCACGATTCTTGTCTACCAGACAAGGAGGTTCTGCCATTTATTTTGTGCGACCAAAAGAAATGGCTAAAGAAAAGTCGCCGAAAATGACAAAACTTGGTGAATACCTGGGCTTCGTTTGAACTATCAGATTGGCAGAAGATTTGTGCTGCTCCTGAATATTACGCTCCTCGGGCATCTCATTTTCGGTGGGGACAAAAGAGGCACAGAGCGGGAGGGATGCGCGCCACGCCTGTCCGTCCGAAGCCCCGCTAAGCGGGGCGAAGGCGGAAGGGGTGTGGTTCGATGAGCCTGTCCTGAGCTTGCCGAAGGGCTCACCACGACATGTCATCCCGAGCGTAGCCGAGGGATGGCAGAGCCGAGGAGACTCAGAGCCGACCGCTTACTTATCTCAAAGTATCCCAAATCATAGATTTCTTATAAAAATGTGTTGTGATCTACTTAGGCATGGAACGTCAAAAGTGCTTTAAGAAAGCCAAAAAGTATCTCTATTACCACATAAAATAGAACATCTACCCTTGCGAATGGACACTAGACTTTACATCGAAATTGTTATGTGATCTTTACTTTTCAAAATGTTCGCGTATCGTACGAGTTTGCATGAACGCGATTCCTACATCCATCGAGGCCTACTTTAAAGAGGCCGGCTTTACCGCTACAGAGCTCCTCATCATTCGTAAATTGATGGAGGGCGAAGGGTTAACGCTCCGTCAGCTTGGAGCTAAAACGGGCAAGAGCACGGGAGTGTTAGATCAGGCCATGAAGAAGCTCCTGCGCAAAGAGGTAGTCACTCGTCAGCAGATTAACGATTCCTCGTGTTACGTAATGATGCCACTGCGATCGCTCCAACAGTGGATGGCCAAAGATATGAAGGAGAAGCGCGACATGATGCTCCGTAAGTACCAGAACTTCGAAACATTCTTACAAACACTAGAAGCCGAAAAGACCCGCCCCGACATGGAATTCTTTGAGGGGGCTGAGGGCTTGGAGCAGGCCTACCAGCGCGTATTGGGTTTTGGTCCGGAGATTTTACAGTACGTGCCAGTAATCTGTAGTGCAGATGATGATCCTATGCGTGAGTTTAAAGTGGAATGGTTCCGCGAGCGTCGTCAGCGCCAGATTTTTGCCCGTATTATTGCGCATAACACGGTGCTGGGCCGCCGCTACCAAAGTCGCGATCCGTTTGAGTATCGTCAGACCTTGCTTGTAAACGAAGATCAATATCCCTTCAGCTTCGAAAAAATTATTGCAGGTGATTCTGTCACTTGTATTAATCCGCTGGAAAAACGGGCCTGCTTTATCCATTATCCCGAAATGGCGGCCATGGAGCGCGGGCTCTTTGAGGGCATTTGGAAGGGGGAGGGGAAGGGAAAAAGAAAAGATGATGAAGAAAAAAAGAACGAAAAGGAACAAGATGAACAAGAGGAAAAAATGAGTGAGATAACTGAGCATGTCACCCTCTCTCTAGAAGAACAGCAGAAGATCGATACCAGTAAGCAGCATACTGTCTCCGCCATCATCCAAGTGCTCGAAAAACAGCTAGCTCAAGCCGATGCCGTGCCTTTGGAGGTACCTACGACCCAACCCGCCATTCCACTTGGTACCCGCTGGCTTTCGGCCATGCGCGAGTTCTTTTTGAGCCCCCGTAGCCTAGTAAGCTTGGTGATGATCGGTATTTTTGCGGGCCTAATGAGTGCGGGTATGTACTGGTACACAAGCCGTCTCAACTTTGAGAATTTGCGACAACAGGCCATGAGTATTGCGGCTACAGGCGCGCTCCAGATCGATCCCGATGATCTGGCTCAATTGAATGTAGAGGCCGATTGGACGAAGCCTCAGTGGGCTAAGGTAGTGCATCAGTTAGAGAAGATCCGGCTGCAGAACCCACACCTAATCTATGTTTATATTTTCCGTAAAGACCCCAAAGATCCCACTAAGCTCCAATTTGTCTCAGACTCTCATTCCATTAATCCGTACGCCAATATAGATGATGACACAACGAATGATGTAGATGTGGGACATGCTCCAGACACTAAAGAAGCCGAGCTATTACAATGGCCAGGACAAGAATATCCTGTTCCATCACAGGAAGTGTTTTTGGGCTTTAACGGCAACGCAGCCACAACTTCTTTTTACGAGGATCAATGGGGGCGCATGCTTTCGGGCTATAGTCCCATTTATGGCAAAGATGGAAAAGTAGCAGCGGTGCTAGCAGTAGACTTTGAGGACTTCTTTTGGAATCAGCTGAATTATCAGGTATTTGTGCCCATTACTACATTCTTAATTGTACTACTAACCTTTGTACTACTGAGATTTTTTGCTCACAATCGAGGTTTGGTAAAAGAGGCGTGGTATGCCCTAAACATGCGCCGGACGTTTTTAGTTGGCTTAGCTATTGCCGAAGTTGCAGCCGTGATTATCTTGGCTATGTATGTGCACGCGCGGAGCGAAAACCAGCGGCAAATTGGAGAGCGACTAATGTCTATCGCCACAGTAGCTGCCGAACAATTTGATCCTGCAGATTTAGATAAGTTGCACTGGGCGAAAGATATGAAGACTCCGGAATATCAGAAGGTCTATAAGAAACTGAATGAGATTAGGAGTGCGAATGAGGATATTCGATTTGCGTATATAATGAGACTAACGGATAAACCAAACTACTGGGAATTTGTAGCAGATGCTGACTCTAATTATTTTAACCCTTTCTATATGGAGGCGAATTTCAATGGCGTTAATGCAGAGCTTGGAGATGAAACAATTTGGCCTGGTAAAATGTATTTTAATGAAGATGATTCATTCTTTACTGTTATGCAACATCCTTCTTATTCGAGTGGTCCATATGTTGATCAGTGGGGTACAGTGATTTCAGGAGTTGCTAGGATTGAGAATTCTGCATATGTGATAGGCTTAGATAGCTCAACACAATGATCTTATTTGTTTGAAAGTGATACTAAAGTTACACCTGAAATTATTAAAACAGCACCTATAAGTGTAAAGGTTGAAAAGTAGTTTTGCTTAAATATTATTAAAGCAAAAAACGCAATAAAGAGCGGGTAGGAAATCTCTATCAAACCAGCCAAAGTTGCATTTTTGCTTTCAATAGAATAGCCAATACACAGTTCGGCTAAAATATATATAACTATTGCAAAAAGAGCCCAAAGTAATAAATCTTTTGAACTACACATGTTTTTTAAATCAGATATTAGAGTTTTTTTATATATCCCAATTGAGCCAATTATCAAAAATGTGAAGAATGATACAAAAGTTAAATAAGTAGTTACTGTTATGTTTTTAAAAAGTTCTTCCTGAATTACATATGTTAAACCCCAAAAAACAGATGCCAATAATGCAAGCACAATCCAATTCATTTTTGCTTAAGTAGATTAATTTTCTGTTCAATATACCATGAAAAGTATCCCAAATTTTCTCTTTGGAATTTATTGTTTTTCCATGCTTTTCCGGTTATTTTCCCACGACATGCTTTATTTCCGCAAGTGCAATTGAACGGCAATCCATCATACAATCCTATTTCAGTTGTTTCATAATCAAAGCAAATTTCTTCATTAGCTTCTATATTTCGTCTTGCCACAAGAAGTATTTGTCCTTTAATTCCTGCATTTGGTTTACAGGAGTGATTAAAATGGTCAGCCGACTCTAATTGATTTTCAAATGGTACTAGAAATAGATCATCATAAATTGAAACAGG
>CAZLUF010000038.1:9635-10232 GCA_964562645.1 uncultured Candidatus Peribacteria bacterium | reverse complement strand
CACCTTCCGAAGAGCCAGACCCAGCCCTCTGTACACACCCGTACATGCGTCAAGGGTACATGTGTCGACCGCTCGATGATGATCAGGCGACGCAATGTATCGAAAAAGTTGATCCCAAGCCTGACGAGATCACTCTTACGCGTTGTACGGCAACTGGTTCTGTTCGTGGCACCTTAACTGGGCCAGATGCCTGTTTAGATACGACCTGGTTTAAAGAGAAGCCCTTCGATCCAGAAAAGCAGTGCAAAGTGGAGATTGTGTGCGACGATAGTTCGCCCTTCAGTGGTGGAGTAACAGAATTGAAGCAGGCGGATGGTACGATCAAAATTAAAATGAAAGTGCAACCCGATGGCCCAGCTTCGTACATTATTCTGCACGAAATTACGCACGCCCGTCAGGCGTGTGGTCACGAACCGGGTTATGCCATTTATTCGCCATCTCCTATTGAAGGTGGTGATTCCGATCAAGTCCGTCTCGAAAAAAACCGTGGCTGTTGCCAGATGGAAGGCGAGGCGTACCGGCTCCAGGCTGAGGCAATGGAAGCGGATGGCATCTTCCGCGAGGGTGATCAGTTCAATGGCATTCCTATCAATCGTG
>CAZLUF010000038.1:754-9625 GCA_964562645.1 uncultured Candidatus Peribacteria bacterium | reverse complement strand
TGAAACGTTCTGGCAGGTCACACTCGATTTCTCGTGTCGCCAGCGCGGCTATGGGTCTTGTCCCAATACGTTTACGTACGATCCGGCCCCCGCCGAAAGCCAAAAAAATCCACCCGCTTGGATGATGCAATTCATTCAGTATGTCGTAAATACACTGGCTCCACCGCGTCGCCCAGCTTGGATGCCTATGAGTTGCACAGAAACCAT
This sequence comes from uncultured Candidatus Peribacteria bacterium, assembly GCA_964562645.1. Classification (GTDB taxonomy): domain Bacteria; phylum Patescibacteriota; class Gracilibacteria; order Peribacterales; family Peribacteraceae; genus CAZLUF01. The sequence goes on along the minus strand of CAZLUF010000038.1, from coordinate 9,418 downwards.
GACTCCACCTAAATTTGATCCATTAGGACCTGAGGATCAGTTGCGTAAGGATCCGCGTATCGATGGTTTCTTGCGCGAACTGAGCGAAGTTGGTCGCGAAGTATGTGCACCTAAATCCGAAACAGAGTACGTCAATTCTATTGGCAACAATGCCTGCTTCTTCGATCGTTGTTTGGAGAGGTCATTCGAGGCTCATAACACCGTTGGTGGACGTCAGGCACTCACGACGTATGACCAGGCGTATCCACAGGGTCCATTGGCTAAAGAACAGCAGAATTTTGCTACGTTACTGGCCCTGCCGAGCTTCCAGCCCTTTACACTTGCCGACTACCGTCCGGCGTTCTTGGTAAAGATCTTCGATCAAGTGTTCTGTGACGGCCTGGCTCCGCAAGGGTTGCCTGTGCTCTGCATTCAGCGGCATCCGCGTAGTGCCAATGCTATTGGTCGCACTGCCGATACACTTGTGCAGACCCGTGCCGAAGAGAACGACGCGCGTGCGCAGGAAATTCAGCTTTCGCAAGAACTGGCTACTGCGGTGGGTCTGCGTATGGGTAACCGGTTGTATGCTAAATATTTAGGTTTCCGTTCGGCACAGCTGGCCACCATTGTGCAGGCCGCTACACGTTACCTCACGGCTTTCACGAAAGTGGAATTCCCACAGGAAATGTGTCCCATGGGGCCGTACGTCATTCCCGGAACTACTGCTCCATGATGCGCCGATTCATCATCATTGGCGGAGCTCTACTCAGTGCTGCTTTGCCGCTGCCAGCTATGGCGGGTGCGCTGGCCGATGCTGCTCACTCCGATGCTGTCAAACAAGTGCTTCAGCGGGCCGAGGACGCCAAAGCCTTTAGCGATGTTGGCGATGCCGCCGCTACGGCGCTGAGCTGGGTGGTTCCAGGTTTATCGCGTTCGATTATCGAAGCCACCTCTCGCCCATTGCCGGTAGCTAACTACGAACTACAGCCGGGCTCGCTGGCCCGCACAAGCTGTCTGCAAGGTGATGTATTGCTGTTTTCGATCTTGATGAACAAGGTGCGTATTTCGGCCAATGAGGGAGTTGATAACGGGGATGTTGTCCGTGTGACAAGGCTCTCAGATCTCTATGCCTGGTTAGCCGAGCGCCAGCAGAAACTCATTTTGAACGCAGCCGATCCTAAGGCGAAAGACATAGGCTATTGGAAGCAGCAGAATTTTGAATCCTCTAGCTCTTCTAGTTCCACATCTTCCACGCCATCACTGTGTTATTTCGATACCGATTACCTGGCCCCAAACCTGGCAGGTTATGGTTGCGATAGTACCGTTATGGACGCGGTGTTTGGGGCTATGCCCGGAGACCAGCAGGAATTTAAAGATGCTCTGCTAAAAGAAAAAGAGGCCATGGCGAAAATTGAAGATGCATTGCGCACACATAGCGAAACAGCCGATAGTTTTTCGGATCTGCAGATGCTCCTCGATGACTCAGGTGCGTCTGGAGCTAGCCCTAGTGCCGGCGCACTGGCTTCGCACAAACGTGTGCAAGGGTGTAAAGAAACTATCGATCCGCGCATTACCCTCCATGCATTACGTGGGCCATTTGCAGTACTAGAAGATGACCGTCGGCTGGTTAAAGAGCACCAAATGGCTCTTCTGTTGGCCGATCAAGATCGTGATTTACCCGAAGATCTAGCTGAGATCCAAAGTGGCTCTGTCGTCATGCAAATTCTCACGAGCGACGATGAAGCAATGATTCGGAACTTCACGCGGTTGCAGACGACCAATCAAACTGCGCTGCTGGTGGCTGGTGGCGATGCCTACCACATGATGCAAACAGCGCTGGGCGGTCTAACGAGTTCCATTGGCAGACTTTCTCGCCTAGGGAGCACGTTAGATGGCGGGTTACGTGGATTCGTACGCGATTTTGCGTATTTCCTCCTGCGCTCATGCACCACTCGTCCCTGCCGAGAAATGTTAGAACGGGTCACACGAGCGGCTCTAAAAGATGATTGTTTCCCGTATGTTTCGGGTGAATATTTGTCGGATAGTTGCGATGCGCCACGTTGGCAAAAGTGCCGCGATGCCATGCCCTGGCCGCAGGCCACTGGCGATACCACTTGTACATTGGATTAGTCGCGATCTCTGCTTTCCCTGAGTTCGGCCTCTGTTATGATGCCAGCGTGCGTCCCGAAGATTTCGTCCACCTGCACTGTCACTCCACCTACTCATTACTAGAGGGGTTGCCGAGCGTGTACGAAGTTGTGGCTCGTGCCAAAGAGCTAGGGCACACCGCCGTAGGTTTGGCCGATAAAGGTTGCACACACGGACTCATAGAGTTCTACCAGGCGGCTAAAAAAGAGACCCTAAAACCTATTTTGGGTATGGAGGTGTACGTGGCAGCACGCACTCGTAAAGATAAGGAAACCGGCATAGATACCAAGCGGTATCCACTTGTGTTATTGGCCGAAACTCAAGAGGGTTACCAAACCTTGCTCAGCCTGGCCACGCAGGCTTCGCTGGAGGGCATGTACTACAAGCCTCGCGTTGATCGCGAATTACTGCAGCAGTACGGCAAAGGTCTCATTGCCCTTACAGGGCCTATTAGTGGCGCCATTCCGCAAGCCGCTTTGGCCGAAGATGCCGAACGCATGAAGCAATTAGTCGAAGAATACCGCGGTTATTTTGGGTCAGACAATCTGTATGTTGACCTGATGGCTCTGCCGAGTGTGACCGGACCGATGGAGGCAAACCAGCAACTCATTCGCTTTGGAAAAGAGCTCGGTGTACCGGTGGTGGCCACATGCAACTCGCACTACTGTCGCACCGAAGATGCTGAGGCACACGATGTGTTGCTCTGCATTCAAAAGAACGCCCAGGTAGATGATCCGGGCCGTTTTTCCATGCGCGATAGTGATTTCTCCATGCGGACGTTCGAAGAAATGGAGCGATCCTTTGGACATGTTCCCGAGGCTCTGACGAATACTCGGGTTATAGCCGATCGTTGCAACATCGACTTTACATTCGGGAAGTACAAAATTCCTAGGTTCCCTCTCCCGAAGGAAAAAACGGAATCCGATTACATGACCGAACTGTGTGAAGAAGGCTTTAAGCGCCGCTACCCCACGGCTCCCGAGGGCTACCACGCGCGCATGGAGTATGAGCTCTCTATTATTAAGCAGGTGGGTTTTGCGGGATACTTTTTGATCGTGGCTGATTTCGTCAACGAGGCCCGCCGACGAGGCATTACGGTGGGTCCGGGCCGTGGTTCGGCAGCGGGTTCTATGGTCAGTTACTGCTTGGGTATCACCGGTATCGATCCCATGGCGCACGGGTTGCTGTTCGAGCGCTTCTTGAATCCAGAACGCATCTCCATGCCGGATATCGACTTGGACTTTGCCGATACGCGTCGCGACGAAGTATTAGAGTATGTGCGCGGTAAATACGGCGAAGATCACGTAGTACAAATTTGTACCTTTGGAACCTTGGCCGCCCGGGCGGCCGTAAAAGATGTGGGTCGCGCGTATGGCGTACCGTTTTTGGAAATGAACAGTTTGGCCAAGCTCATTCCCGAGCGACCGGGTACCAAGCTGCAAGAGGCGCTGGAAACAGATGAGCTTAAAGCTGCTTACGATAGTAACGAGATGTATCGCAAAATTATCGATACCGCACTTAAATTGGAGGGTAAGGCTCGCCACGTTTCCATTCACGCCTGTGGTGTAATTATTACTGAATTGCCGGCTAAGCAGTACACCGCGTTACAGCGCGCGCCTAAAGACGAAAACATCATTATTACGCAGTACTCAGCCAAGCCGCTGGAGGCCCTCGGTTTGCTCAAAATGGATTTCCTGGGGCTTACGAACCTCACGGTTATTCAAACAACGCTCGAAATCGTGAAGCGCTTGTATGATCGTACGATTGATATTGATCACTTGCCGCTTGATGATAAGCGCACGTACGAACTCCTGCAGCGTGGCGATACTACTGGCGTGTTTCAGTTGGAATCGGCCGGTATGCGCCGTTACCTCAAGCAGTTAAAGCCCACGCAATTTGAGGACATCACCGCGATGGTGTCACTGTATCGTCCGGGTCCAATGGATTGGATCCCGAGCTTTATTAAGCGTAAGCACGGGCAGGAAGAGGTGGAGTACCAACACGATGATCTGCGCCAAATTTTGGAGCCCACGTACGGCATTGGCGTGTACCAAGAGCAGATTCTGTTGATCGCTCAGGTGTTCGCTGGATTTACGCTTGGCGAAGCCGATTTGCTCCGCCGTGCCATTGGTAAAAAGATTAAAAAGGAACTAGAAGCCCAGCGCGAAAAGTTTATCGTGGGTGCCGAAAAGAAGGGCTATAATAAAAAGTTAGCGGCCGAAATTTTCGATGATGTCATCATGCCCTTTGCCGGGTATGGTTTTAACAAATCGCACGCGGCGGGCTATGCACTCATTGCGTATCAAACGGCATATCTCAAAGCACACTATCCTACCGAGTTCATGGCGGCACTGCTCAGTAGCGATGCCCAGCGGACAGATCGTGTGATGATCGAGATCGAAGAGTGTCGTAGCCAAGGGATCCAAGTATTGCCGCCAGATATCAACGAATCTCTCGAATTCTTTACGGCTATTAAAGGCACATCGACTAAAAAAACGACCGATACAGCACCCACCGGTTCCATCCGCTTTGGTCTTTCGGCCATTAAAGGTTTAGGTGAATCTTCGGCTAGCCAGATTATTGCCGTGCGTACGCAGGGCGGACCTTTTGCGAATATCGAAGATTTTGCCGCTCGTCTCCCGAGCCGCACGCTCAATAAAAAAGTGATCGAAGCGCTCAGTAAGAGTGGGGCTATGGATTCCTTAGGTGAACGTCGGCAGCTTTTTGAGCACTACGATGCCATTGTGGCCTACAGTAAAAATGCTGGTGATAGTTCTTCGGGCCAGGCCACGCTCTTTGGCGAGGCCGAAGCCACGGAAAAATCGACCATTCACTTCCCCGAAACAGTGCCAGCTACCGCACTCGAAAAATTGCGCTGGGAAAAAGAGACGCTCGGTATGTACGTGAGCAGCCATCCATTGGCGGGACTACGGAAGTACATCGGTAAAAAAGCCCAGCTGATTGCTACCCTCACCGAAAAAGAAGTCGGCAAAAAAATCACCTTGGCTGGAATCGAAGAAGGCCTTAAAAAGATCATGACGAAAAAAGGCGAGACCATGGCGATTTTAACGCTCGAAGATCCTACCGGGAAAATCGAAGTCACCTTTTTCCCGCGAGCCTACACCGAAGTGGCTCCCCTACTTGGCCTACCCGATATCGTGCTCGTGATCGCCGGCACGCTCGATATGCGCGGTGGCATGCTGCAACTGCGGGCCGATGCTGTTAAAAAGGCCTCACTTACCACCATGATCGCCAAGGCCAAGGAAAACGGCTTTTTCGATGAAGCCGAGGCCGCCTCGGGTATCCGCGTACGCATGCGCGAAGAGGAAGAAGAAGCGGTAGAAGTGCTAGATGAAGAAGGCAACATCGTAGCTGGCGAAACGCAGGCGGTAGTGGCCAAGCAAGCCGAAGTGGCAACCGATGATGGTCACGGTCCAGTGGCTGCTTGGATTGCACAGGGTATGGATATGCAAAAGCCCATGCAAATGTTGGGGTTGCTGGGTGCCACAAACACCGAAGATCCGGTTGCCGATAAAGTAGCGCCGAGTTTGGCAGAGCAAATTTCCATCCACACCATTCAGCTCCCCGCTCGTGCTCCCCGCCAGTTATTGCTCGATTTAAAACAGGCCTTTGAAATGTTCCCCGGCAAAGAACGTGTGCAGCTCAAGATCGGCGAGCAATTGGTACCGGTGCCACTCACGATCACTATGTCCATGGTGCTCGAAAAAAAGATCGAAGAGATTTTAGAGAAACATAAAGGATAAAATGATAGAAAGGATTAAAAAGGTGAAGAAGATTGAGAGGACGAAAAGGATTGTTAATGATTAATGAGAGCAATTTTCTTTTTTAATTGAGAATTTGCGTTTAAAACGGTCTTTTATAGATTTTTTTGGCTTGAATAAGAGCATTTTTGTGAATGGATGGAAAAATTTCGTTGGCACCCTTGCAATTCCTTTTAGAACACCTTACAAGCCGCAGACTGTATTCCATTCTTTCTTTTTTATGACTGTGCCAGACACGCTCACAGCCGAAGAAGTACTCCCTATCCGTCGTACCATCGATGCGGTGGATCAATCTTCCGAGACAGATCCTGCTCGCGCTGCAGAAGTTGCTAGACAAATAGCGCTATCGCTACAGCTGGCCCAGCTTGATGCGCGGCGCAGTCTTGGCAGTACCTTGCGTCAGTTGCACTAATTCTTGGCGATTGGGCCAGAATATGCGTACTATGTGCGTGTGTTCTGCCCACGTTGCAAATCGGAAGATACCGGCGTGATCGATTCGCGCTTAGCCGAAGATGGCCGTGCCGTGCGTCGTCGCCGCGAATGTCCTAAGTGCCAACACCGCTTTACCACTTTTGAGCGTCAGGAATTGAGTTCATTGATCGTGGTCAAACGCGATGGCACGCGCGAGCCCTATAGCCGCACTAAACTTGAACGCGGTATTTGGCTTTCGTGTACCAAACGGCCAGTGAGCCAAGAAGATGTGAATAATGTGTTAACGAAGCTCGAAGACAAGTGGTCCAGCCAAGGTAACGAAGTAACCAGTAGTGCCATTGGTAACGATGTCATGAAAGAGCTCAAAAAAATCGACAAAGTGGCCTATATTCGTTTTGCTTCTGTACACCGTGAATTTAAAGATTTGGAGGAATTTAAAGAGGAGGTGCAGCGGTTATTCAAATAGAGATTAAAAGGACGAAAAGGATTAAAAAGACGAAGAGGAAAGGGGTAATGCAGGTTCTTTACGGGCTCGAAATTGGTGGTGCGGTGCCGTTTCCTCCTGTACCCTGGGCCCATGCTTCGCACTCATACTTGCGGTGAACTCCGCGCAATGCACACGGGTCAATCGGTTACGCTCTGTGGCTGGGTCCACCGTCGTCGTGATCATGGTGGTTTGATTTTCGTTGATGTGCGCGATCACTATGGTATTACCCAAGTCGTATTTGATCCCGGGAGTTTTGCTCACTACAGCGAGGCCGAAAAACTCCGCAGCGAGTGGGTCATTCGTGTGAGCGGCGAGGTTCGTAAGCGTTTAACCGGTGCCGAACGTAAAGATAATCCTACTGGCGATATCGAAATGCTCGTGAGTGCCATCGAAATTTTAAGCGAAGCCAAAACGCCTCCATTTGAAATTGACCAGGATAAAGATGTAAACGAAGAGCTCCGTTTGCAGTATCGCTTCCTCGATCTGCGCCGACCACGCCTCCAGGAAATGATGATGAAGCGCGATCAGCTCATTACGCACATTCGTCAGTACATGCACAGCCGACACTTTACCGAGGTGCAAACGCCTATTTTGGCTAACTCTTCGCCCGAAGGCGCGCGCGACTACCTGGTACCAACGAGCTCCCAGCCCTGCACCTTCTCGGCCCCCCCTCCAGCTCCCCACCAGCTTAAGCAGCTCCTCATGGTGGCAGGCTTAGACCGCTACTTCCAAATTGCGCCCTGCTTCCGCGACGAAGATCCTCGTGCCGACCGTCACCCTGGCGAGTTTTATCAGCTCGATATGGAGATGAGTTTTGTGAATCAAGAAGATGTGTTTGCCGTAGCTGAGCCTCTCATGATTGAGCTGACACATGCCTTTAGTGATAAAAAAGTGGTGTGGGATCCGTTCCCACGCATTACTTGGCGCGATGCCTTAAACAAGTACGGGAGCGATAAGCCCGATCTGCGTTTTGAGATGGAGATCAAAAGTGTATCGAGCCTGGTTGCCGTAGCGAAAAAAGGCGGCGTAGTGCATGCATTGCGCGTACCGAATGGCGCTACCTTCACTCGTAAGGATATCGATGATCTTACAGAATTAGCCAAGATTCATGGGGCCAAGGGCTTGGCATACATCGTTGTGAAAGATAATGAATTGCAGTCACCGATTGTAAAGTTCCTCGGCGAAGATCTCAGTAAAAAACTCTTAGCCGAAGTAGGCGCCGTGCCTGGCGATATCGTCTTCTTTGGTGCCGATGCCTGGCTAACGGCCTGTAAGGCATTGGGTCAGGTGCGTGCCGAATGTGGTCGTCGCCTTAAGCTCATCGATCCTAAAAAAGCCGCCTGGGCCTGGATTGTAGACTTCCCCATGTATGAATGGAATGAGCAGGAAGGAAAGGTGGATTTCTCGCATAACCCCTTCTCCATGCCGCAGGGTGGTATGGAGGCGCTACTCACCAAAGATCCGCTTGAGATCTTGGCCTACCAGTACGATTTCGTTTGTAACGGCTTTGAGCTCACCTCTGGTGCCATTCGTAACCACCGACCCGATATTATGTACAAGGCCTTCGAGATTGCCGGGTACACCAAGGCCGATGTCGATCAAAAGTTCGGCGGTATGATTAAGGCCTTTCAGTATGGTGCCCCACCGCACGGTGGCTGCGCCCCGGGCATCGATCGCTTGATGATGGTGTTATGGGAATGTCCAAGTATCCGTGATATTTACGCCTTCCCCAAAAACGGGCGAGCACAAGATGCCATGATGAATGCACCTTCGCTTGTAAGCGATAAACAACTCCAGGAACTTCACATTCGTGTGGTTCAAGATTAATCCCCTTTT
>CAZLUF010000038.1:0-744 GCA_964562645.1 uncultured Candidatus Peribacteria bacterium | reverse complement strand
CTCATCGGCAGCAGCCGCGCGCGTGGTGCGACACCGCCGTCCTGCTCACCGCTCGTAATCAGCCTGCTCCAGTCACAAAGCCTGCCGAACCTTCGTTGCCAACGACTTGGTCGCCATGGGATAACCAGGTGCAGGGGTATAGTTTTGGCTTACCGCTAGAGTGGGTCATGAACGAGGAGACATCAAAAAATAACGAAATCATTCGTTTTACCTCTGCTAATGGCGATCAGTTAGAAGTTTCCGTGTACTCGGCCGAATCGCTCGAGGCTGCAATTAAAGCCCACGATGCCACTACACAGCACGCGTACGAAGGTAAGCCTTCGGTAGTGGTATTAGATAGTTTTGAGACGACAGTGGGCGGTAAGCCAGCCATTGAACGCCATGAGCACATGGAAGCAGCGGGCATAGATTCGTATGTGACGTATGTATTCCATAATCAAAAGCAGTATCAAATTCGCTTTACGAATGCCGATGGCTCCACGCCTGATCGCGAGTTCTTTGATCGCGTATTGAGTACATTTGCTTTTGCCGAAGAGCAGAAGCAGTAGTCCGAAAAAATTTGGTAAAAAACGAAAAATATGGTACAATGTTTTGTTATGCCGAACCCAATTTTGGGCAACACACAACAATCTGGGGCTGGTGATGAGCGCAAAGAGCGCTTGCAGGCGTTTCAGGCCAAGAGTTTAGAGTACGCCGAGGCCGAAAAAGAACGGGTAGCCGAACGCCGCCAAGAGCACAAAGATG
>CAZLUF010000037.1:0-10651 GCA_964562645.1 uncultured Candidatus Peribacteria bacterium | reverse complement strand
GCAAGGGCGTCATCTCGCTGGTAAAGCGCAAGAATATGTTTCTGTTTTCGCTCGATGATTCGCGCCGCCTCCTCACACTTTTAGAATTACAAAAACAATCACTGGTACAAAAACAGGAAGACGTGCACCGTATTATCACCGAGCTCGAAAACATGCGTCGTCCCGAGAGTGCGTTACCCAGTGTGCGGTTCCATGAGGGAGTGGAGGGGATTGCGGCTGGTTGGCAATCGATCTTAGAACTGGTGCCCGATGGCGGCACAATTTGCTCCTACGCACACCCGCTTGATACCGGCACCGATCCTGTATCGCCACTGCTCAGCACCTTCGTAAAGCAGCGCCTCAAGCGTAATGTCACTTCGCATGTCATCGCTTGCGATAGTGCCACCAGTTACGATTTACAAAAGAATGATCATAAAGCACTGCGTGAAACGCGCATTATGACTGGGCGGTGTTGCCGCGAATCGGCGGGCGAAACCATGTTCTTTGGGTCACGCATTTGCATCATTTCTACCAAGTCCGAACTCCGCTCAGCGGTGATCGTCGAAAACGCGCACATTGCCGCGCTGCACCAAACAGCGTTCGATGCTCTATGGCAAACGTTGCCTGCAGCCTAACTTAAGCAGCCGCTGCTAGTGATTTTTGGTCGCGCTGTTGCCACTCTGTTTGTAACGGTTGGATAGCGGGTGTGGTAGTGGTAAAAAAGAGCGTGAGCCCAGCCATGGCCTCGCCAGTATCACTCTGGTATTGGCTCTCTTTGCAGTGGGCCAAAATATGGTTGGGGTGAGCACTCATGACGTGGTCTACGGCTGAGCAGAGAGCATGGCTCATATGCGCTTTGTAGGCAGTTTGCTTGCGCTGCTTTTGTGGAAAGGATACGTGTATGGCTTGGTACACTTGTGTTCCTACCCGGGCGCTGACAATACTGCCAGTTTTGGTGCGGGACTGGGCATCGATGGTTTCGAGATCGGTTTGGTGTTCTGGTTGGCGGATGGTCAGTTCGGCGAGTGCGCTTTCGGGGACTTCGTGTACCGACACGTACGGAACATCGTACTTGCCGCTGAGTACGCGCCAGCCAATGCAGTTGGTGTACTGCACAAAGGTGGGGAGCGAGTTAAAATTCACATCGGCTTCGATGCTCGTCTCGGCACCTAGTGCCTGCTTGGCGGTATACACAGTGGCTCGGGCTGTGCCGCCGCTGTTCTCTTCGCCTAGCCAATCGATAACGTAGTGCTGTGGGCCGCTTGCCAAGGCCGAGACCGTACAGACCACTTGCTGGTTGGCTTCGACCCAAAAGACTTTGAGGTTGTTACTGGCTACATCTTGTAAAAAAAACTGGAGACGATCAGCCCCAAAACTTTTACTGATCAGAGCCTCGATACTCTGTCGAGTAGTAGGTGGTAACTCGTTGTACGCTGTGCCATCGGCCACGCCTCGAAACGAGATCGATTTCAATTTGCCCACATTGAGGGTACTGCGGTCTTCGGCCGAAATAGCTTGAAAGAGGTGACGCAGAGCTTGCATGTCTGCGACACGTTTGGTGAAGCTGGCCGTACGTCGCTCCACTTCGGCAGCATCGTTCTGAGCGGTAAAGCCCGTGAACGTATCATAAAATGCGCGGTGTACTTGCACGAGTAACATCTTTCGCATCTGCATGGCAGCACCGCGCGTGGGGTCGCGGCTGGCTTTGGTGTACGACAAAAATGTTTCGGCACCACGCTCTTGTACCAAGCGAATGGCTTTGGCGTAGGCTTCTTGAATGTTGCGGGCGTGCGGTAACTCCAGTGTTTCGAGGATCCGACTCGAAGCCATCATGGCTTCCAGTAGTACAGGATCCATATATCCATCTGGCTCTTGGCCCAGGAGCTCATCGGCATCGGACACATCGTGCATCGATTGATTGAGGCTGGTAAGTCTCACGGGCCTCATTCTTTTTAGGCCAGAGACCGGTTTGCGTACAAGTGCCTTAAACACGTGTAGCACCCGTTCAGTATCTTCCCGGTGTTCACGCTGCTGCATGAGCAACTCTATTTCCGCATGCGTCCGGGCTCTGCCGAGAATCACAAAGTTGCGGGGCTGAAATGGGGCGTGATCTTGCCCTGTATCTGCCGTTTCTGGACTGTGTAGTGCGATAATATTATTATAACATAATTTACATATTTTGCCCATATACACCAACCCCGCTCCAGTCTCTTGGACGGAACGGGGTTAATGCCTTTTTCTCTACTCAACATACGAATGTTGTGTGAGACATAATTGGGGGTTCCCTCACCAAACCTTACACGCTCTCGTTATCGTCGTACGGATTATTAGAACAGTTCTGATCTTGCAGATCAGTAAACCCATCGCCATCGTTATCAATCCGGTCGTTACACTGGAATGTTGGCGTGCTAATGCCCTCACTGTTATCTTGGGCATTCGCGCAATCCATATCATCAATATCTACCCAACCATCGTGGTCATTATCTTGGCGATCACTGCACTGAGTTACGCCATCTTCATTGTTGTCATCGGGCGAGGTACAGCCACCATCCTGAGCGAAGTCGATTTTGCCATCGCCATCGTTATCCACGCCATCGCGACACTGAGGTGTGCTGCTGCTCGAAGAACTCGTAGATGAGCCACTGCACATCACGGTAGTCCCGCCAGAAGTCACGCTTTGCCCACAGGCATTCGCACTGGTTGTCAGTCGAGTGCCGCAAGCCACGCTGCTTGGGATATTTACGTAGTACACAAAGCCGTAACTACTACCGGGTTGCACACTGGCTGGGATAGTGCAGGTAGCCTGTGCGCCCTGTACTTGGCAGAAGCTGGGCGAGTACTGCGTGTTCCATGTGGTGCCAGCGGGAATGGTAATAGTGACGGGTGCCAGAGTGGTGCTGTTACTGGTGTTCGTTATCGTAAGAACATACGGTAGGGCCGAATTCTGGTTCACTTGCGGATGATGGCTAATAGCCAAGTTACAGCTACAGGTAGCTGAAGAAGAAGAGCTAGATGAACTATTCCCCTCGGAGTTTTCCTGAGCGTTATGGCAGTTCATGTCGTCTAAATCGAACCAGCCATCGCCATCGTTATCGATCTTATCGCTACACTGCGTCACGCCATCTTCATTGTTGTCATCGGGCGAGGTACAGCCACCATCTTGAGCGAAGTCGATCTTGCCATCGCCATCGTTATCGATGCCATCGCGGCACTGTGGTACGGGCGAAGAGGAAGAAGTGGAAGTGCTGGAGCTGCTACTAGTACTAGAACTACTGCTCGATGAACTGCTTGAGGAAGACGATATCGACGAAGATGAGCTGTGCGTAGGAATATTGAATTCGTCGTTATCATTCGGGTTATAGGTATTGCCGCTGCGGCAACCGGGGTCGTTAATATCTACCAAACCGTCACCATCGTTATCGATGTTGTCGGAACACTGGAACAAAATACAGGCTGGCGCGCGCACCACGAGTGGATCGATCGGGCCTGTGACCCAGTAGGGGATGTACTCGTCGGACGAGTGGTGGTGATCAATGTGGCGAATGTACTTGGAATCCGTGCGCATCCAGAATTGCTGTGTGGTTCCGCAGGCGGCGTTGTACTGTAAGTTGATGGTCATGGCGTAGTTCCCACGCGGGTTATAGTCAGCCAAGCAGTGGTAGGCATTGTTGGCCCAACCGCACGCTCGGCCGGGGGCACTCACGCCTGTGATGCTCGCGCCAAACGGCCAGAACCACTGATCCACAGCATTGGGCGCATCGCCACCCGGTACTACCGTGAGCACGCTACAGCTCACTTTTACGAGGGTGCGACCACCTGGGCCAACTTCGAGCACCTGCGAGGTAGGTAGTACCCTACACACGCGGTTGGCGGAGTGTGCGGCTTCGGCTACTGGCAATTGTGCCCAGGGAGCAAAACTAAGACACAGGCTGATGAGAACCAAACGAGTGATCAGAGGCCGGTGCCAAGTATGGGTAGAACCGAGTATGCGCATACGAGAGGGGAGAAGTTGCGGGTCGAGCAGTATCGTGTATTTCCATCAAACTGTCGAAAGTCAATTGAGAGGTGTTCCAAAAATAGACTACTTTTTGGCATATATATGCAGAAAAAAACTGTCATCGAAAACTCGTCAACAGTCGACATTTTTGCTATACTGGTGAGATGGCACACGTGGAACAGGCACTGGCCGAGCTGGGCTTAACACCCATAGAGCGCAAAGTGTATCTAGAACTTTTGCACCTAGGTTCTGCCCCGGCTTCGGTGGTAGCAAAACGCGTGGAGCTCCCGCGTAGTACGGTGCACTACACTTGCCAGGCACTGCGTCGCAAAGGGTTAGTATCGGTACTGCAACGTAAAAATACATACCTGTTCCATGCCGATGATCCGGCAGTGCTACTCAGTGTGTTCGATGTACAACGCCACGACCTGGCCCGGCGTGAAGAAAAATTTAAAGGGGTGATTCAAGAACTCCGTGGGCTGCGTAGCCCGCTGGCTATGGCGGCGCAAGTACGCATGTTCGATGGCCCCGAAGGAGTGGCGGCAGCGCTCAAATTGCCACTTGAAGCTATGGCTAAATCATCGATCGAGGTTCTAGGCATTATTAATCCTCTCGATAGCGCCGCCGATCCGCAAGGGCTCTATCCTATTGCTCTGCAATTTGTACAGGAGCGTGTAGCACGCAAGATCCCCATGCGCTCACTCCTGTGCGATCATCCACTGGCTGCAGGTTTACAAAAAACCCATGCCGAAGAATTGTGTGAATCGCGCATTCTGCCCGGCAAATTTCCGTTCCCAGCTTCCGAACTCATTTTACTGAAAGATTCCTTTTTTGGGGCTACAGCTACGACTAAAAACGCCGCCTGCTTTATGGTGGAAGACGCTACGCTGACAGCTCTGCTGCGGGCACTGTTTGAGGCGGCGTGGCAGGGCGCGGCTCAGCCACTTCGACCGTAGGTGCTTGGCGGCTCTTCATTACTCGCTGCCATGATTCAAAGCGTTCGGGTGTCATGGGGTTTGTCTGCTGTGCCATGAGTAACGTGCGTGCGCCTAAGCGCATGGCACCAGTGAGGTAGGGGAACCCAGCTGCAGCAAAATCGTTGGCTAGGTAGCCATCGCCCTGTTCGCGTTTGCTGTGGTACAGCTGCACCATCACTTGCTGGCCGTTTACTGGGTAGGGATAAATGTGCTTAGCGTGGCGGGCATCGTCGGTATCAAAGGTTTCAGTAATCCACTTTTCGATTCGTTTAGCTAGCTCTGGTGTTAAATCGGTACCAGCGGCGTGCTCTTGCTCGGCTTCGTTGAGTACGGCCAGCCGACAGTACTGCTTGTGGTCGATATCGCATGTTTCCGATCCGTAAGCCATGCCACCATTGCCAAGGACTATCGAAAATGTGGCAACTTTGGGGAGTGCAATACAACAGACTTGGCTGGCATCTGGATCGCTGAGGCAGAGTGTTTTGACTGTGGCTTCGGAAAGACCCAGCACTTTTTTACTACCATTGAGCCAACCGGTATACCGCCACGTGTTAGTCGAGGCTGTATCGCGGAGTCGTCTTTCGCCTAAAAACATCAGCACTTCGCGGTGCTTACCCACGGCAGGTTTACTGGTGACAAAGCTCCATTCCCAATCGGCATCCATAAGATTCCGGCGGATTTCGGCCACATCGGTCTCGCCGTAGTTGGTGCGTACGAGTTCGAGTAGGCCGGCTTCAAGGTCGGCGTTTTCATCACTCTGTACTTCTTGGCCACTCAGTCGTTTGGTGCAGCTCAGGGTGGCCAATTGATCCACACGAAAATTTCTCACATCGTCTGTCTCCATAGATTTAATCAAGTGTTTCGTGAGTTCCAAATTACGTTGCTCGCCGAAAAACTGGGTCTGTAAGGCGCGGAGCATGTGGCTCATGCGTACGGGTTCGGGGTGTTCTTGCCCACGTAATGCCGAGGAAAAATCTTGGAGTTCGCGGTCTAGGCGGGCGTAGTAAGCGGCCGCAATCTGTTCGGGTTCCACCTGCATCCCTTGTTCAGCTAATTGAGCGGCAATGTGCAAAGACATGCCAGCAATTGCCGACCAGGCTTGGGTGTACCAATCACGAATTTCGCCGCAGTCCGGAATGCGCGTTAGGCGATCTAACAACTCTTCGGTGGCCCGGCATTGCTCTAGGCTTTTGAGTGCCGCATCGCGCCCCGGCGTACTGGTATCGAGCGTGGCGACGGCGCTGAGCGTGCTTTGCAAGGCTGCCCGCGACAGGCTTACTACATCGTGCGGGGCCATGAATTCGTTATGTGTGCCCGACTCACTCGGGCGTACCGGTTGTCGAATCCGGTGATTCGTGGGCAGTTGGTGCAGAGCCGCTTCGATCACCGTACGGATGCGATCGGTTTCGTACCAGGTCACCGGGGCTACGCTCGCCACATGCAACTCGGTATTTGGGCCAGCGTGCGGAGTGTGTTGGTACATGACGTGGGGCTGTTTAATCCGTAACAGCGGCTTGCAACTTGGTTTCGATGTACGTCTTCATGCGCTCTTTCTGGCCCTGTCTTTGGGATTCGCCAATGGGATTGCCTCGTTTCATAGAGTCTTTGTACGACACACCATCGAGGTGATACACCGTACTGAGGTGCACAGGATCAACACCGGCATGCTCCAGGGCGCACTTGGCCATATACTTATCGGGGAAGTTGGCGTATTTCAGTGCGGTTTCGCCCGTTTCAATCAGGAGTTTTTTTGGCGGATGAACACCAGCATTTTTGGCGATGATGCAGAGCCCAATGTAGTCCGGAGCTTGTGCGGCGGCTTCCATCAAAATGCGTACGCCCTCCATATCGTTGGCTTTACCGAGAACTTTAGCGGCTTGGTACCATTTGCCTTGCTTGGCCAAATCGCGGCCACGGGTGATTTCTACGCGTCGTATTACTTCGGCACTTGGCACAATGCCTGTCAGAGCCAGGCCGTTTCGAAGCGTACCCAGCACTCCGCCGGTGGCTTTTTGAATATTGCCACTGAGCGTACGTGTCAGCGGTTCGGTTTCGGTAGCTGGAACTTCGGTGTGGTTTGGTGTTTCGATATCCATAGAGGGTTAGTAAAGGATATTCAATATTATACAACAAAAATATATTTTTGTAAAATCTTAGTGCGACCAGAGGTTGTTACGCCACAGCGCAATTTCCATCGACGCAGCGCTGGCGATGGCTGGCAATATAGGCGTACACACGCTTGCCAACCCAGGGTACGCCGGGCAAGTACATAAACGGTACGCTTATCCAGAGAGCGGGGATATTCCAAGCGAGTGCTCTAAAGGCAAAGAACCCTTGCAGAGTTTTACCTCGTTTGCTGCCCGCGGTGTAGCGCACGTGCATGGCGCGATCGAGATCCGGCATGGCCAGGTCGGGCGCCACTAAACTCTTCTCTGTAGCAACGCGGAAGTTTACAGGCTTGAGTCGGCCAAGCCAGTCGCTCAATTGCAAATAGAACATACTGCGTTGGCATAATTGACAGTTGCCATCGTAGAGCACAGCGATGTTGCCCCTAAACCAACGATTGAGCTGACGCTTGAGCCATTGCCAGTCTTCTTGCATCGCAATGCCGGCAAAAAAAGTCATCATGGCTGGCGAAAAGGAGCCTACGAGCATCAGGGCAAAAATTCCGGTATGGAAGACAATACTGCCTAAAATAAAACTGCGTCTTATGGCACCACTTAGGCCGGTTTTAATGGCGTCCCACCAGGGGCGTGGAACCAAGGTTAAGAGCCAGCCAACTTCTAAGACAATAGTGCCGTAGGTCAGAGGGATACTGGCTTTGCCAAAAAAGTCGGCAATGGCAGGTGGCACACGCACAAAGTTGATGCTCTGCAGTACGTAGTACACAGCCTGGCCCGAGAGCCATGGCTCGCCCATCAGCTTATCCCACACCGACATGCCGTAGATAATGAGGAGTTGCCACAGTACCAAACGCCAGGGCCAAATAGGCATGGTAGGTGGTGGCAGGAGTTGGCGACGCAGGCGCCAGTTGGTCCACTGGGCACGAATACGATCAACCGACAGGGCCGAAATACAGGGCGAGAGCATGAGAATCAACCCTGTGAGACGGAGCACAGTTTCGCCACCGGCAGCAGGCATGGAGTTGCGTTCGTGGAACGAAAAGAGGAGCAGTATGCTGAGTGTGCTTGTAATACGCGTCCATTTACCAATGAGCATGCACACCAAGCAAGCGATGAAAAATGCGTAGACTTCCAGCACCCAGCTGGGATCGCGGATGAAGGCAAAAATTGTTAATCGGTAGGCGGGTCGCAACACGACATTTTCCAGCGACGACGGCAGCAGACCTGCCTCGCTGTAGTACCGGACGATATCGGGGGCCTCCATGATGCTATACACCAAGGCAGTACTGGCCCATACAATGCGCATGACGCCAAAACTAGTCGCCGAGATGGGGGCGAAGAAGAATGGCCGTAGGTGTTTTTTCCAGAGTGAGATCATGAACTACAGGAGCGTGACAGGGGCAATAGGGTGAGCGGGGTCGTTGGCTGGGCAAATGGTGGTGTAGCCGGGCCAAGCGGTTTCGGGCACGGGGTATTTAGGGTTGGCGGCCTCTAGACGTGGCCGAGTCCAGTGGAACAGAAGCCGCACAGGCGTGCCCACTGGTAAGCCAAGACCTATGCAGTAGCTGGCTAAATATCGTTCTTGGAGCTTATTGGCCCGATCATCTTTTCCGGACATGTAGCGCAGCACGCGCAGCTCATCGGCCAGGCGCCAACGACCAAGCTGTGTATCGATTTGGTACACCACTTTCCACCCCTGATCACTGAGTGCCTGGACGGCAAAGCCATCGTTCCCGTTGTACGATTGTGGCGAAAACAAGTTCCAGGTTTGCCACTGGCTTGTAATCAGTAAATACGTTCGCGAAACAGGCGTAAGGTGGGCATGGATCCACTTACGGAATGCACCCTCGGCATCGTAGGGAACCGTGGCCACCGTAATGGCAAACATGTGCCAAACGCAAAACAGAGCTATGGCTACTTCGCCGACTGAACGGCAGAGATCCGCCAGGCGTGGTAAGCGACGAAATAGTGAGGGTTTGTCCGGCACGGGACGTTAGCGGTTACGCGGTTCAAGAAGAACGATTTCGCGACCGACGAATTGTTCGGGGCGTCGGTAGAGGAGCGAAAAGCGTCCATCGCGGGGGGAGAGACCGGGCGGAAGGGCAGGGCGGTAGCCGAGCTTGGCGACTGTATCCCAAATTTTTTCCAGGAAGATTGGTCGCTTACTGCCGTACCACACCGGCCAGGTACACACGAGTGGTACACCAGGCAAACTAGCGGCGGCGTTCTCCAAAAACTTAGCCTGCAGGAGTTCGCTATCGGACTTAAGTCCGGCAATTTCTTTAACCGTTGGGCGGCTGCGTAAGTTTGGCCCAAGCGATGTTTCGGTCACTACCACACTGGGGAGTTCTTTGAGGTCAAAAGGCTTACGGGCATCTTGTTTCCAAACTGTACTTGGTAACTCAGTCTTGAGGATGGTGGCGTGCTTACGGATCCAGTCGAGATTTTTTTTGCAGCCCATTACCGCTTTTTCGGAACTATCCGATGCGAGCACGCTAAAACCGCGGAGGAGACATTCCATGGGAATCACGCCAGTGCCGCAGAACGGATCAAATACCGTAAAGGTGGCTGTGCTGGCTTTGGCTTTTTTGCCCTTGGCAGCTACGGGTGTGGGTGCATTTTGGTTATGGCTGAGCCATACGCCAAAGTTGATCATCACTTGAGCCAGCTTAGGTGGCAGGAGCCCCACCGTTGTATCGCGCACGGGCTTTTTCATGTCTCGGTGCGTGTAGGCATCGATATCCTGGGCGCTGTGTGTAACACCAACCCAGAGGAGATCGCGCTCGCGAATGACACAAATTTCGACACCACCCGTACGATCTAAAATACCGTGATCGCGCAAGGCGGCAATAGCAGCAGGATCGCGCTGGTTACCCAGGTAGCGCACCGGGCGATCTTTACGGACGTGATCTTTGCAGTGACGGTAAAGGTGCTGCACTTCGCGAGGCGAAAGGCCAACGGTGCGGAGTCCAAAAGTGACTTTGCCTTTAATATTCTTAATGAGATCTGGTAACGCGCTAGCAATCTCGGTGAGCGACTTAATAGGTTGCGAGAGCTCTTCGGCCAGTAATACAGTGCCGCCCAAATTCTGCAAAAAGTTAGCAGGTAATTCGGCAGAGGTATCGAATAGAACAACAGTTTGATGAGCTGTGCGTGGCCGAGCAAAGCCCGGTACAGTAACAGCTAATTCAGCAAGACTGAGGTGTGGTTGGTGCCCGAGGAAGGCTGCGTAGCGCGACATCGGTAGTGAGCATAGCGCAGTGTGTGCATACCACCAAGGTCAACTGTGTGTATTACCGGGCTTGGCCTCTGGAGCAGCAAAACTTTCGCGCAACAGGAGCAGCGCGAGTACCACCACCAGTGGCGCCAAATGGACAAGCCCGCGGGCTGATCCGGTTTGCTGTAGGGCTTCTATGGCCAAGTTGGTAGTACTAAAGATGAAGAGCTGGAGGGCAATGCCACCGGTGACAATCAGTGTGAGTGGTAACCACGGCAGGCGGAGCGCCCGGCGCCAATTCCAGAGCAACACGGCTACAAAGCCACCGGGCAAAAAGTGCCAGTTACCTTCGGTAAAG